>JACCRA010000022.1 GCA_013813825.1 Pyrinomonadaceae bacterium
CGCGTTCCATTTCTTCCCAAATGCCCTGCCGGATGGCCTCGACAAACGTCGCCACGCCGCCGCGCGCCGGGCGATTCGATTTATGCTCTTTTTTCGCTACGGTTGACATTTCAATCGTGTCTTTCAAATTTATACCGGCGTGAATTTCAGTCCAACTCGCCTGCTTGTTCTTTCAACAAGGTAATTATTTCATTGGAGAGCCAGAGACCTGCGTCTCGCAATTTCTCCAATTCAGCAGACACTGATTTAATCAAGCCCCGCTTTTTTGCCAGCACCAACGCCCCGCCCGTGCCGAGCGTGCGAATGCCCAATGTTCGCGCGCAACTTCTCGCGGCATGATCGTCAACCAGTGCCCGATGCTCGGGCCGGGCCAGAGCGAAGCTCAAAACTTCCGACTCGCCGTCGCCCAAATTCCAAATCAGCACCCCCGGCGCTATCGTTTGCGTCGCCTCACGTCGGAGCCAAGAAACTGATGGCAGTTGGGAGGTGGCCTCGTCCGACTCTCCACCGGCCATGACTTCCCTCCAGACCGCTTCTGGCACAACTACTTCGGCAAAAAGTTTCGGCAGTAAGTCCGCCAATCCACTCTTAAACAAAATGATGAGCGGCGAAGCGTTGACGACGGCTTTTTCAACTTTCACCAGCCAGTTCCTCTATCAACTCTTCAGCGGTGTATTGCAACGGAGAAACTTTGAAGCGAGCTAGTGCGGCAATGAACTCGGCGCGCGTCAGACCCGCGATCTCTGCCGCCTTGCCCTGTGACAACTCTCCCAACTCGTACCACTTAACCGCCGCCGCGATCCGCATCTCACGGACAAACTCATCGGGCGCTTTGCGTAGAGCCGCGAAAGCTGTTTCAGGTAGATTGATCGAGACAGTTTGCATATGTCGAAACTTTTAACTTCCTAATCTAATACCTTCGGCCTGAACGCCGGCGGGACGACGCTGTTATCGAACACTCCATAAGCTGCCTTCTCCGGCTCCGGCATCGGCGAGCTTTCGGCCCACGCCACGTCCTCGTCAATCTCGCGCTGCAAGTCGGCGACTATTTCATCCAGCTTCTCCCGCGTGGCGATATTTTGTGAAAGTAAGTGTCGCTCATAGCGCTCCACCGGATCGCGTTTCTCCCACAGCGCCAGTTCACCTTCCGGCAAGTAACGCTGATCATCGTGCTCGGCGTGACCTTTGCGCCGGTAGGTTTTAGCTTCAATCAAGACCGCGCCGCCGCCGTTCCTCGCGTAGTCAGCCGCCCGCTTCGTCACTTCGTAGCAGGCGATGATGTCGTTACCGTCCACGATGTGGCCGGGGATGCCATAGCCGGCGGCTTTGTCGGCCAGATTTTCCACCGCCGTCTGCAACCGCGTCGGAGTTGAATAAGCGTACCAGTTGTGTTCCGCAACGACGATCACAGGCAATTTTTGCACGGCGGCGAAGTTCAGCCCCTCGTGAAACGCGCCGGTACTCATCCCGCCGTCGCCGATGTAGGCGAGGCAGACAATTTTCTTTCCCTGCATCCGCGCGCCCAAAGCGACGCCTGTCATCACTGGAATCATATCGCCGAGATGCGAGATGGGACCAATAAAACCCTTCTCCATATCGCCGAAGTGGATGTTGAGATCGCGGCCCTCCGATGGTCCCCAAGCCTTTGCCATATACTGCGCGAAAATCTCGCGCGGGCGGATGCCCTTGACCAGCACCGCGCCGAGATCGCGGATCAGCGGCGTGATGAAGTCCTGCCGTTCAAGCGCATAGCACGTCCCGACGGCCGTCGCCTCCTGACCAAGCGAGCGGAAGACGCCGCCCACCACCTTCGTCTGCCGGGACAGATTGACGAGCCGTTCCTCCACCATCCGCGTCATTTTCAGGTAGCGGTACAACTCCAGCATCTGCTCCGGCTTAAGCGTCGTCTCCGTCGTGCAGATCAGTTCTTCCTCCGGCAGCACACGCTCGACCGACGCTTCAGCACCATTGGCCCGCGCGCCCTGTTCACTCTTCTCCGCGCCCGCCTCTTTCCCGCCGCGCGCCGCTTTCCGTTTAGTTTCTGTCATAAAAGAGCCATCAGCAATCAGCCGTCAGCTATCAGCAAAAGCCAGTTGTCCGGCTAATTGCTAATAGCTGACGGCTGATTGCTCTTACATATGTATCGTCAAGCCATGCACGCCCTCGGCGGCTTCCATCATGGCTTCGGAGATGGTCGGATGGGCAAAGATGGTGCGTCCCAACTCTCCCGCCGTCGATTCGAGTTGGAGCGCGACGCCCGCTTCGGCAATCAGTTCGGTCGCGTGGGGACCAATGATGTGGACGCCTAACAGTTCGTCGTACTTCGCCTCGCTGACGATCTTGACGAAGCCTTCTTCTTCGCCGAGAATGCGCGCCTTGCCGGAAGCGGAGAACGGGAACTTACCGATCCGCACGTCGTAGCCTTCCTTGCGCGCGGTGGCCTCGGTGAGGCCGACGGAAGCGACTTCCGGATCGCAGTAGGTGCAGCTTGGGACGTGGCGCAAATTGATCGGGTGCGCTTGCTGTCCGGCGATCTGCTCAACGGCGAGGATGCCTTCCTTCGACGCGAGATGCGCGAGCCACGGCGTCGGGATCACATCGCCGATGGCCCACACGCCGGGTTCGCCCGTGCGGCACATTTCATCGACTTGCACCGCGCCGCGCTCGACTTTAATTTTGGTCCCCTCCAAGCCTAAGCCTTCGAGGAACGGCATGCGCCCGACGGCGACCAACAACATCTCGGCTTCGAGCGTGACGGCCTCACCTTTGCTCGTCTTGCCAGTGAGACGGACGCCGCTTTCATGCTTCTCCATCTTTTCGAGCTTCGTGTCGAGCTGATATTTAATGCCGCGCTTGCGGAACGACTTCGCCAACTCCGCCGACACTTCTTCATCTTCGAGCGGCAACAGACGCGGCAGCAACTCGACAATCGTGGTGTCGCAGCCAAACCGCGAATAAACGCTCGCGAACTCGACGCCGATCGCGCCCGCGCCCATCACGAT
>JACCRA010000058.1 GCA_013813825.1 Pyrinomonadaceae bacterium
TTTCGGTGACGATGGCTCCGGCGAGCAACACGCCGAGTTGCAGTCCGAGCACGGTGACGACCGGGATCAAGCCGTTCTTCAAGACGTGCTTGTAAACCACTTTGCGTTCGCTCAAGCCTTTGGCGCGTGCTGTGCGGACGTAGTCTTCACCCATCTCTTCGATCACGGACGAGCGCACCATGCGCGTCAACAAGGCCGAGAGTGCCGCGCCGAGCGTCACCGCCGGCAGGATAATGTCTTCCGGGTATTGTCGCCCCGCGAAAGAGAACCAGCCGAACTTGACCGCAAAGACATAAATCAACAGCGGGCCGACAACGAAACTCGGCAGACTGATGCCGACAAGGGCGGTGACTGAGAGCGAGTTGTCGAGCAGCGTGCCGCGATTCTTGCCCGCGATGACGCCCAGCGGGACGGCGATGGCGACAGCCACCAACAAAGCCGCCAAGGCCAACTGAATCGTCGCCGGATAGCGTTGCAAAATGAGATCGAGCACAGGGCGGTCGGTGCGAAACGAGAGGCCGAGGTTGCCGCGCAGGATGGCTTTCCAGTAATCCACGTAGCGGTTATCCGCGCCGTGCCAGCGCAAATCTCTATCGCCTTGCTCATCCACCGCGTAAGTGACAAAGAAGGCCGGGCGGTCGAGGCCGTGCTTTTGGCGAAACTGAGAAATCTGATCCGGCGTCGCCGTCTCGCCCAAAATCGCCACGGCCGGATCGCCCGGCACCAACTCGATCAGCAGCGTGACGAGCGACACCACCGTCCACACCACCAGCAAGAGAATCGCCAGCCGGCGCGCCAGATCAAAAGCCTTGTGTTTTAGCCTCAAGGTAGCGAAAGCGTTTATCAGTAGAATTGTCGGGATAGTGAAACTTAAGGAATGATGATAGCACACGGGTCTGCGTGTGCAGAAAACCGGCTCATGGCTGTTAAGTTTTGATTGTTTGCCGGCCGTTGCTCAAGGCCGCTGGCCGGTGTGGAAAGCCGCGATGCCGCCGGTCAGGTTTTGGTAATCCACTTGAGCGAAGCCAACCACTTGCATCATTTGGGCGAGCTTTTTCTGGTCGGGGAAGGGAGCGACCGACTTGGCGAGGTATTCATAAGCGCCGCGCGAACCGCTGACCACGCCGCCGATGCGGGGCAGGACGCGCGCGAAGTAGAACTGGAACAGCGCGTTGAAGCCCGGCACTACGGGGTGCGAAAATTCGAGAATACCGAGCGTGCCGCCCGGCTTCAGGACGCGGAACAACTCGCGCAATCCACCTTCAAAATCGGCGAGATTCCGCAGGCCGAAGGCAATCGTCACCACGTCGAAGAGTTCGTCGGCAAGTGGCAAGTTCAGCGCGTCGCCTTCGATCAGGGGAATCCCGACGCGCTCGCCTTTGCTTTTATGAGCCGCGATCTCAAGCATCGGGCGGCAAAAATCAACACCCGTGATGCGCAACGCGCCGGCCCCGGCGAGCGTAAGTGAGAGGTCGCCCGTGCCGCAGGCCACGTCAAGCGTTTTTGTGCCTTCGTTGAGGAGTGGGCGCAACCGTCGCGCCACGATGTTGCGCCAGCGGCGGTCGATATTGCCTGACAATAAATGGTTCAAGAGATCGTAGCGATTGGCGATGCCGGCGAACATTTGCCGCACACGCCGGGCGTGCGCTTGCCGCTCTTCAATCTCTGGCAGGTTGGTGGACATCAGAATTTAAAGAATTGAACATGGGAAAGTGAGCACGATGAACGCCGCATCAGCAGGCAATTTAGGAGACTCTCGCATACGGTGAACGAGTGTAAATGCCATGTGGTACTTTGTCCAAAATAGCGGCCACGGGTGTGCGCCGCAGATAGGGGAATAATTTACAAGCCGCTATTTACGGCGGCGGTAGTTGATGCATCTAAATGACGCCGTTTCACATGGACTGTTGATTGATGAAACGGCAGGAGAAAATATGTCGGGATTTAATTTTCTGAAAACAACGATTTTACTCGGCGCGCTGACCGGGCTGTTGATGCTGATTGGCGGCGCACTCGGCGGCGGCTACGGCATGACGGTCGGCTTCGCGTTGGCCGTGGTGATGAATTTCGGCAGCTACTGGTTCTCGGATAAGATCGCGCTGAAAATGGCCGGTGCGCGCGAGGTCTCAATACAGGAAGCGCCGGAGTTGCATGACATGGTGGCGCGTCTCGCCCAGTCCGCCGGGCTGCCGAAGCCGCGTGTCGCGATGGTCGAGTCAGACGCGCCGAACGCTTTCGCGACGGGGCGCAACGCGCAAAACGGATTGGTGGCGGTGACGACCGGCATCCTGCGGATTCTCGACCGGCGCGAACTGGCGGCGGTGCTCTCGCACGAACTCGGCCACATTCGCAACCGCGACATCTTAGTAAGCGCGATTGCGGCGACGCTCGCCGGCGCGATCACGATGATGGCGCAGATGGGTCAGTGGGCGATGATGTTCGGCGGCTACAGCCGCGACGATGATGAAGAGAACGGCGGTAGTGGTCTACTCGGCGGCATCTTGATGCTGTTTCTCGCGCCCATCGCGGCGACGATCATTCAACTCGCCATCTCGCGCTCGCGCGAGTATGGCGCGGATCGCACCGGGGCGGAGACGGGTGGCGATCCGGAGGCTCTGGCTTCGGCGCTGGAAAAACTGGAAGCCTACTCGAAGCGAATTCCATTGCCGGTCAACCCGGCGGTCTCGCATCTTTTCATCGTCAAGCCGCTGACCGGCTACTCGTTGCAGAGCCTGTTTAGCAGCCATCCGCCGACCGCCGAGCGCGTCGCGCGCCTGCGCCAGATCGCGCGCGAACGGGCGATGTCA
Organism: Pyrinomonadaceae bacterium; assembly: GCA_013813825.1. Taxonomy (GTDB): domain Bacteria; phylum Acidobacteriota; class Blastocatellia; order Pyrinomonadales; family Pyrinomonadaceae; genus JACCRA01. The sequence goes on from JACCRA010000058.1 coordinate 2,808, forward strand.
GCGCCGGGAATGTTCGGCAATCTAAAGGCTTAAAAAATAGCAGAACTTTGCGGTAAAGGCGGGTTGAGCGCGACACTCAACCCGCCTTTTTACATTCACAGCCTTAAAGTTCCGGCAAGTGGCTTTACTCTTCTTCCAGTCGGTCAAGTCACCGGAACGAAGTTTCATTTGACGAGGTGGTATTCAGTCTGCCGCTTGAGTACCCATGAGATGCGGCCTTGTTCGTCGATAGCGGCGTCTTCTTCTTGGCCGACCCATAACTCCTGATTGTTCCATTCGGGGACGGGCGTGCGCGTGGCGAGTTCGATGGAGAACCAAGTGCCCGGCTTGATCGTCGTATCGCCGCGACCGGGGACGCCTTGCTGCCGGTCCCACAAACCGACGAGGGGACCAGCGCCGTGGCCGTGATCGCCGACCGGGTGCGTGTAGATTGAGCCGTCAATCTTCTCCGCGCGCATGGCGGCGAGCGTGTCGGCGAGCGCCTCGTTGCCCGAACGGCCGGGGCGCATCCGCTCCATTAACAAATCCTGCAAGCGGTTGGTGTTGGTGAGCGCCCGCTTGATGCCGGCGGGCACGTCGCGCTCGCCTTCGCGCAAAACGTAGCCCATGTGCTGCGTGTCGGTGTTGAGACGCAACGCCGTGATGCCGAAATCGACGTGTAGCACGTCGCCGCGCTCAATGGTGACGGGCGCGTCCTCGGCCAGCGGGTTGACGGCCACCGCCTCTCTACCGTCACGCGCCTGTTTCTGCACGCGCACCGACGGCTGAAACCAAGTCCCCAAGCCCTGACGGTTGACTTCCTGCCTGAGCCACCAGACCACGTCCTGATCCGTCGTTCGTCCCGGCGTGATGACTTCGTTCGAGAAGGCGCGGGCGATCAGCGAGTGGACGATCTCCATCATTTGCCGGTAGGTGGGCAGCATCTCCGGCAGGCGCAGTTCAACGTATTCGAGCGCGAGATTTTCGGCGCGCACAAGGCGGCGCGAGAGTTCTGGGCCGAGCGCCGCTTCGAGCCGCTCGCGCTCGCCCGCCGAAAGGCCGTCGGCGAAGGCGTGCGTGTGCGAGATGTTGACCGCGATGGTCGCGGGATTGCGCTCCGCGACCAACTTTTTCAAGAGCGCCCATTGGCCTTCGCCGTAAATCTCGCGGTTCTCAACTTCCGGGTCGCGATAGACTGTGTACAGCCCGCCGTTCGAGCCGCCGCCGAGGGCGAGCCGCTCGACGCCCTGTTCCTCGCCCCGGTCGTGAAAGACGTAGATCGTCCGCCGTCTGGCCGCGAAG
>JACCRA010000064.1 GCA_013813825.1 Pyrinomonadaceae bacterium
GCGTCACGACGCGCGCGAGTGGCAACAGTGCGGAGCGTAAGGCGACGAGCGCCTCGTCATCAATCAGATCGTAACCGGAGGTCGAGCGCACCACCGGATCGACGACCGGTGCGGCGTCACGCAGAGACGTTTCGCGCAGCAAGCGCGCGACTTCGATAATCACTTCGCGTGTCGGCAGCATCCCGGTTTTCATCCCCGCGACGGTGAAATCTTCGATGATGGGCAGCACCTGCCGCCTGACCGTCTCGGCCGTCTGATGCGCCGCGCCGAAAACGCCAATCGTATTCTGAAACGTCAGCGAAGTGATCGCGGCAGTCGCAAAGCAGCCGAAGGCCGTGAAGGTCTTGATGTCCGCCGCCACACCCGCCCCGCCCGACGGATCAAAGCCCGCGATGGTCAACGCGATTGGCGGGATACGTGACGGCGGCGCGACTCGCTCGTTGTTCTGCTCAAGTGTCATGACAGGTGGGATTCTAACGCACATGAAAGGAGAGCGCGGAGGAAGAATGATCCCAAATTTGAAATTTTGAGTCCGAAAACTTGAGATTTGAAATCTTAAATTTGAGATTTCAAATCCTGAATCTCGACCCTGAAATGGGACAGGCGCTTACAGGTCGCGCTGTGCGGCCTGTATGCCTCCGGCGCTTTCGATCAGGCTGACGACTTCTTTCAAGTCTTCCGCTTCGCCGAATAAACGAATCGCCGCGACGCCGCTAGCGCCCGCGCCGAGAATTGCCGGGATATTTTCTGGCGTAACACCACCGAGGGCGAGGAGCGGAAACGGAGCGAGGGCGTGCGCCGTGGCGCGCAAGCCGGCGAGACCGAGCGGCGGGCCATAGGCGCTCTTCGAGGGTGTATTGAAGATGGGACCAAAGACGACGAAGTTCGCGCCGTCCGCACGCGCCGCTGTTGCCTCCGCCAGCGAGTGCGTTGAGACGCCGACGAGGATGGTTTCACCGAGGGCGCGCCGGACGACGGCGGCGGAAAGCGACTGCGCGGTGAGATGGACGCCGTCAGCCCCGGCGGCGCGCGCGATGTCGGCGCGATCATTGACGAGCAGACGTGTTTGCGTGCCGCCAGTTAATTCGGCGGCACGAGCGGTTAATTCATAGAGGACGCGCGGGCGTAGAAGTTTTTCGCGCAGTTGGATCAGGGAGACGCGGGCGCAAACGGCGGCGTGGACGAGCGCAAGCAGGCGCGTGAACTCTTCAGACGAGGGGGTGGTTGTGAGCGTCGTCGCGCCGTCCGTGATCAGATAGCTGAGTGGTTTGGTCGTGCGGGGCGACATGAGAAAGCGCTTGCGGCGAACGCGGCGCGCCGGCGTCAGCGGCCGACGTTCGCAGGGAGCGTACGGTCTGGCGAAAATGCGCTATTTCCCAGAAGGCCATTCCGAGGTTGAGCAGGCCGAGGCCGGTCACAGCGCCGCGCACCCACCCCGACGAGACTGCTTGTTGCAAGCCGTGCAGCCCGGTCTTCTGCACTGCGTACACGAGGAAAAAATTATCCGCCCAGTCGCCTAATCCGAACGGATGCACCCACGGCAGAAACGTCAACACAAGGCCCGCTTCGAGGCACAGGATAATGTAAAAAATGACGGTCAGTTTCGCAGACATGATCAATCAGAGGTTAGGGACTAGAAGTCCGAAGGTCAGTAAGGACAGCAGCCGTCTTTCTTTTACTGACCTTCGGACCTTTAGCCTCTGACCTCTGTTTTTCTCGCTTGCAGTTCGCGCAGTTTCCCGGCGACGCCGCGGTAAGAAACGTCGAAGCCATAAACGATGGAATAAGTTTCGATGGCCTTGTCCAGTTCGCCCATCTCCTCGTAGGCCGCGCCGAGTTCGTAACGCAGCGCCTGATACTCGTCCTGTATGTGGCCGGGCGCGTCGAGTCCTTTGGTAAACCACATCGCCGCCGGGCGCGGCATTCCCTTCTGCATGAAGCAGTGGCCGAGCATGTTGCAGCATTGCAGGTAATGCGCGGTTCCGTCCTGCGGCGCGGCGAGGCCGACGGCCGTCTGAAACTCTTCGACCGCTTCATCCATCAAACCCATATCTTTGTAGGCGAGGCCGAGATTGAAGTGCGTCTCGTAATCCTCGACCGCATCGGGCTGCGTCTCCTCGACGGCTTCACGGAATTCATCAAAGATCGCGGCGAGGCCGGCGTCAATGCCGGCAGCGGCGGGCGGCGCTGGAGCGGCGGTGGTGGCGGTCGTGTGGCTCGCCGCCGCTGGCGGCGCAATTGTTGGCGGCCCGGCCGATGGCGGCGCGGAATGGCGCGCCGCTTCCGCGTTTGTCGCCGGCTCTTCCGTGAACGACTTCACGAACATCGCGGCGTTGAGATCAACTGTTTGAGTCTCTGGCGCCGGGGCCACAACTTCTTCGGCAGCGAACTCATAAGCGGAGAGACTTTCTTTGCTAAACGAATAGCTATCATCGGTAGCGGCGGCCGTGACATCCGGCATGTCGCCGAAGGTTGGGGTGACAGTCGCCGCGTCGTCGCCCGTTAGTTGCGCCCGGCGCGCGGCGATTTCAGGGTGCGCGCCATATTGCCGTTCAAGCATGTCGAGCGTGTCGCGCGCGATGTCGGAGTAGCCCTGTGCGAGGTAGTAATCGACGCTCTCCAACTCCTGCGTGAGCATCGCGTCCGGCCCCGCACTGCTGCCAGCCGATCCGGTCGGGCTACTGCCGGCCGGACTATCGCTGAAAGGATTAATCAGGGGAATTTCTTGCGCGCCCTCTTGGCCAGCCAGATCGAAGCCACCGAGATCGTCACGGAGATCAGCAAAAGAGGTACTCGGATCGGGCGCAACGAAAGAATCAGGCGCGGCGATCACCGTGTTCCACTCAAACTCAGCGGCGCTAGGCTCGCTCTCACCGAGCGGGATGGCGGCAACGAAAGGCTCGCCGGCGCCGAGCACGTTCTCTGCCGGTGGCGTCTCGCCTGACAATGACGCAGGCGCCAGCGCATCAAGACCATCTTCTTCATAGCCTTCCATAAAGGCCGGCGGTTCGCCGAGCGCGTCGAGTCGTTCGCGGTAAGTTTGATCGAGCGGCACGAGGCGGACGAGGTGTTCGAGGGCGCGCCGCTCTTCATCGATCAGGTTGTTCGCCTGCGCGGCTTCGGCAAGGCGTTCGAGCGTCACGCGCATGCGCTCGTCGTCGCGCAACCAAGTGTAAATTCTGAGTAGCAGCCGCAACGCTTCGATCTGTTCGGGGTCGCGCGCCAACGCCTCGTTTAGGAGTTCGAGCAGCGCGGACTCCTGCCGCCCTGAGAGCGCCGGATCGATGGCCTGAGAGAGCGCGCGCACGGCTTCCGGTGTCTCGCCTTGTTGGAGGTAAAGGCGCGCCACATCGAACAGCAGAGGGTAGTTCGTCTGCTCAATGTTGACGAGCGCCGACACCGCGCGATCCGCCGCCGCCGCGTTGCTCGATTCGATGTAAGCGCGCGACAGCAACGCCCGCAGTTCGAGGTCGGAAGGCGCTTCGGCAATCGCGTCTTCGAGCACCGCCGCCGCCCGTCCGGCGTCGCCAAGCGCGAAGTGGGCTGAGATGATTCCTTGCAAAATCGGATGGCTGCGCGGGCGCAGTTCGTGCGCGAGGTGATAAGCCTTGAGCGCTTCGCCCGCGTCGCCGCGCGTGAGCAAGCGCGCGCCCGCCTCGGCGTAAGCGTCCGCTGCGTTTTCGGGCAGATTTTCGCGTTGATACCCTTCGGCGAGCCGGAAGCGAATATTGACGTTTTGCGGATCGAGATCGGCAATGCGCCGCATGGCGTCGAGCGCGTCGCGCGCCTGACCCGCTTGCGTCGCGGCTTCGACCAACGCCAAATACTGTGCGCGCGCTTCGACGACTAAGCCCTGTTGCTCGTAGAGTGTGGCGAGACTGCGGGTGACGCCGGGGGCATTCTTGTCAAGGCGGGAAACCTTCTTAAAGACCGCGATGGCTTTGAGCGCAAAGCCCTGTTCGCGATAATGCTCGGCGACGCGCATGAAGCAGGGGATCGCTTCGCGCTTCTTATTGATCCGCGCGTAGAGATCGCCAAGCGTATTGAGCGCGGTAACATCATTCGCGTCTTGCTCAGCGATCCGGCGATACTCTTCGATGGCTGCTGGAATCTTGCCTTGTGCAAGATGCTTCTCAGCCGCACTGACAGCCTTTGCTTTATCGAATGCCATTGGGAAAAATCTGTCGTCGCACTCCGCGGGCCGGAGTGCGAGCGCATGAGCAATGGGGAAGGCTATTGCCGCTTGAAAATCTTTATGCCCGGCCAGCGGCGGCACGTCAGAGCTTGTACAAACCGGGTCGCGACCGGCAATTTTGTACGCTAACACTTGCCGGCAGCACTGTCAACAGCACTCTCCGCCGGCCTTCAGCGATGGTTACAAGCGAATCCGAAATCACATCCATGATCGGCGAGAACCCACGCCGGTGTCGGCTTCGCCGGTGCCCGAACGGCCGGGAAAGACGCCGCATCATAAGGCGGACGCTCCTTACATATCGAGACTGAGCGCACATCTCTTGAGTACCACTGACGCCCAAGCAAACATGCGACAACCGCCGGACGCTTCGCCGCCTTCCAACGCCCGCCAACCCAGCAGCACGCCCGCCACGGCCGGGACGGCACGACTGTCACAGGGCGTGGCGATTACCGGGTTGGCGCTCTACGTCGTGTTCGCGCCGCACTCGATTGCGGGCGCGTGGATCGGCCTCGCCGTTGCGATTGCGGGCTGGATAGCGCGCACGCTGCTGACGCGCCGGTGGGGCGATATGGTGCGCCGGACGCCACTCGATCTGCCGCTCTGGTTCTTTTTCGCGTGGAGCGTCGTTGCGGCATTCATGTCGGCGGAGCCGCGCATCAGCCTCGCGAAGCTCGGCTCGGTCAGCACCTTTGTCATCTTCTACATCACGCAGGCCATCATCACCCGCCGCAACGCCGTGTGGCTCGCGGCGCTACTCGTCGCGTCGGGCGTCGCGGGCGCGCTGTGGAGCGTCGCCGAAGTGGCGCGCGGGCGCGGCGTGTGTATCGAGGCGCTGGCAGACACCAGCCCGCTGCTCACCGTGCGCGATTTGCGACCGGGCGACTGCATCTGGCGCGTCAACCGCCGCCGCGTCGCGTCCGTGCCGGAGATCGACGATGCGCTCCGCGCCACCCCGCCGGACACGCCGCTCGCCTTGAGCGTCATCTCGCGCGGCGAACACGTCGAATGGACTGGTCCCCTGTTGACTGGCGAGATCAAGTTTGCGCCCTCACCTTCGGGTCTGATGAGCGCCGGCCCGACGCGCCGCTTTCGCGCTTCTGGTTGGACGCGCCACTACGAGACGTTCGCCGAGGCGCTGCAAATCATCGCGCAACTCGCGCTCGGCTTCGCCCTCGCCTTTTTTCAAAGACGCGCCGTGCCACCTCGCGGCCGGGACGAGCACCGCCGCCGCCTCGTCGTCCTCTGCGCCTTCGCTTTCATCGTGCTCGCCGCTGGCATCGCGCTGACGGCGATGCGGACGACGCTCGTCGCCTTCGCGGTTGGCGCGCTCGTCGTCGCGTGGCGCGGTGGCGCGGGCGCTTCACGGAAAGCGCGGTTCGCCGTCATTTTGGCCGTGACGTTCGTCTTGTCGCTCGGCGCCCTCGCCGTTTGGCGGACGCGCGCCGCCGGGGCATTGCGGCTGCAAGACGCCAGTTCACAATCGCGCGTGCAGGTTGCCCGCGTCGCGCTCGCACGCGTCCCGATGCGCCCCGTCTTCGGCCACGGCATGGACGCCATGCACCGTCACTGGCGCGAGTGGGGGTTCCCCGGCAACGACATGCTCCACACCCACTCCACGCCCTTGCAAATCGCTTTCGACCGGGGGCTGCCCGCCCTCGCCCTCTGGCTCTGGCTGCTTGCCGCACTCTGGCTGTTCGTCGCCCGCGCTGAGCGAATGCGGCGTGCGCTGGCGGATGACGTCGCCGCGCATGGATTGCTCCTCGGAGCCGTCGGGGCCGTCACGGGCTTCGCCGCTAGTTCTCTCGTCAACTATAACTTCGGCGACGCGGAGATCGCGCTGCTGCTGTGGTGGCTGTCGGGGACGGTGGCCGGATTGATAAACAATGCGCGGCAGTAAGGATGTCGCTTCTGAGTTGTGATGCCGCATTGCAAAACGAGGTCGTTAAGCAGGCAAAACAGGTCCGCCGTTGCGGTGGCCGGCAGCGTGGGATAAGTCCCACAACTAAACTGAACACCTCTGCTGTTATTCCGCAATTTGCTATTACTCGAGTTTTACCAATTGAGTAGCAAAAAGCAGTCGAACTTTGAGATGCTTGGTGGGTGACTAAACCTTCCAACACAACTCTCCATGCGACTGCCTCGCCAGT
>JACCRA010000065.1 GCA_013813825.1 Pyrinomonadaceae bacterium
GCTGGGGGGCGCGGCGCAGCGAAGAAAGGTGTCGCCGCTAACATCGGCGCGGGCAGAAGCAGCGGCGGCGCGGGGAAAGGCGGCGGCCAACAGCAGTCCGGCGCGTCCGGTCGGGGCGGCGGTAAAACCGGAGGCGGCGCGGGCAGCGGTGGCGGCATAGCAAGAAAGGGCGGCGGCCAGTCCGGCGCGAAGGGAGGAACCGCCGGAAAGGGCGGCGGCAAAAGTCGCGGCTAACAGCGACAGCCTCGCCGTTAGAGTTGCCGAGACGACCGGCCGCGCCGTTGCGACCATTGCCAACGCCTTCGAGACGCTGACCGGAGTAGTCAAAGGACGCAAGCGATAGACTGGAGATGAGGAACGAGGGATGAAGGAATGAATTAGCTCATTCCCTCATCCCTCGTTCCTCATCCCGTAACACTTATGAAACTCTGGCTCTCGAAAAACAGTGAGGTGCCGCTGCGCGAGCAGTTGACGACGCAGATCATGCTGGGCGTAATCAGCGACGATCTGAAGCCGGGGCAGCGTTTGCCGAGCACGCGCGAACTGGCGCGGCGTTTTCAAATTCACGCCAACACGGTGAGTGCGGCCTACCGCGATTTAGAGGCGCGCGGGTGGTTGGAACTTCGCAAAGGCAGCGGCGTGTACGTGCGTGCGCTGGCCGGGCGTCAGCCGGCCGCGCCGGAACTTCGACTGGACCAGTTGATCTCAACCTTTCTGCAAATGGCGCGCGACAGCGGGTTTTCGTTGAGCGAGATTCAGACGCGGATCAAGCACTGGCTGAAGTTGCAACCGCCCGATCATTTTCACGTCATCGAGCCGGACGAAGAACTCCGCCGCATCCTCATTGCGGAAATCGCGGAGGCGACTAATTTTCGCGTCGGCGGGGCGGGCGTTGAAGAGTGCCAGCAACGCGGCTTGCCGGCGGGCGCGGCGGCAGTTGCCTTGTACGGACACGCGGAAGACGTGCGCGCCGCATTGCCGCCGGACACTAACTGCCTGCTGCTCCGCTCGCGCTCGGTGCCGGAATTATTGCTCGGCGAGGAGCGGCCCGCGCCCGATGCGCTGATCTCCATCGTCTCGCGCTGGCCTGAATTTTTGAAGTGGACGCGCACCGTCTTAGTCGCCGCCGGCCTTGATGCCAACTCTCTGAACTTCCGCGATGCGCGCGTAAACGACTGGCACAGAGGCTTGGGCGCCAGCCACTTCGTCATTGCCGACGTCCTCACCGCCGCACAAATTCCCGCTGGCTGCGCCGTCCGCGTCTTCCGCGTCATCGCCGACTCGTCGCTCGCGGAATTGCGCGGCTTCGTCGAAAATTTCCTGACCCGCTCTGATTGAACAATTGTCAATCATCTATATTCTGATCAAGACGAGCCGCAGTCCAGATAGGGGTCCCAACGTCGGGTGCTTTGATTGATCGTTTCCGGCGGCGAGTCACGGGCTTCGTGTGCGGCTTTTGTTTGTGTCACAAATAAACCTAGCCGCCCGTTCGTCGCTTGCTTTATAGTGCAGCCCGCTCGCTTGGTAAACTTGGACGGCTCGGCGGCGGGCAAGTTCTCGCACACTGTCGTCCCGCGGGCGTAAAGGAGGCAGGCTAGAGTGTTGATCAGGCGGATGCTGTGTGCGGTGTTGGGTCTGGCGCTGCGTGTCTTTTTTCGTCGCATCGAGATCGCGGGGTTGGAGCGCGTGCCGCGCGGGGGGGCGGCAATCTTCGTCGTCAATCACCCGAACGGATTGGTCGATCCGGTCTTTATTTTGTGTCACGCGCCGCGCGCCGTCTCGTTCCTCGCCAAAGCCCCGATCTTCAAAATGCCAATCGTCGGTTCTCTCGCCCGCGCGCTCGATGCGATCCCGGTCTATCGCAAGCAGGACGAAGGCGCGGACACTTCGCAGAACCGCGAGACGTTTGCGCGCAGCCGCCAATTGTTACAGCGCGGCGGGACCATTGCCATCTGCCCGGAAGGCGTTTCGCACAACGACACGAAATTGCGCCCGCTCAAGAGCGGCGCGGCGCGCATCGCGCTCGGCGTCGTCGCGGAAGACCCGACGCTTGATCTCAAAATCGTGCCGGCGGGTTTGTATTACACTTCAAAGACCGTCTTTCGCAGTGCCGCGCTGCTCTACTTCGGCGAGCCGTTGGCCGTCAAAGCAGTGGTTCTGAATGTCGAGGGCGAGCCGCCGCGCGAGGCCGTCAATTATCTCTCAGCGCGCATCGAAAGCGCTTTGCGCGACGTGACCCTAAACGTCGAACATGAGCAGGCGCTGGCGACCGTCGCACGCGCCGAGCGCATCTTCTCGGCCGCAGCGGAAGACGCGAAAGAAGGCGCGCCGCCCGCGCCCAGCCTCGCGCGCGAGCTTGAACTACGCCGCCGCTTCGTCGAGGGCTACGCCTTTCACTTTCAGCACTCGCCGGCGCGCCTCGCCGAACTCGAAGCGCGCCTGTGCCGCTACGAGGAAGAGTTGCGGGAAGCCGGCATCGACGAAGACGACCTCTCCGCGCCGCGCGCGACCCCGGCCATGATCGCGCGCTACTTTCTCACGCGCGTCGCCCCGGTGCTCTGTCTGTTTCCGTTCGCGGGGGCTGGAGTTCTGATCAACTTCGTGGCTTACCGGCTATGCAACTTGCTGGCAACCAAGTTCGCGCAGAAAGACGATGATGTAGTTTCAACCTTCAAGATCGCCGCCGCGCTGTTGCTGTTTCCGCTGACGTGGCTGCTGCTTGCCGCCCTATGCTGGTGGCTCGTGGGCTGGCCGCTCGCGCTTTTCGCGCTGGTATTTGCGCCGCTTGCCGGCTTCATCGCCGTCCGCTTCTTCGAGCAGTTGGATAACTTCGTCGGCGCGGCGCGGGCGATCCTTTTCTTCATCACGCGCCGCCGCTTCTTCAAGCAGTTGCTCGTCGAGCGTCGCCGCTTGCACGAAGAGATCGTCGCGCTCGGCGAAGAGGCCGCGCGTTTTCAGAAGACGGCCGCGCTTACCAATGTGGAGACCGCGCCAACAGCGGGCCACACAATTTGAATTGTCCGGCAGCAACGCATCACGTTTTTCTCGCCTCAATTAGGACGGATTGTGAACGGCTCGAACACACGAAGACACGACACTCTGGAAGCGCGGGGTTGTTGCCTGCCTTGAGCGCGGCGAGAGCACACATAAATACTGACGACGTGACGCACGCCAGGCGGACGCAAATGTTTGTTAGCGCGAGCGAGAAGCTAAATCAGGTCGTGTGTCTGATGCGGCGGAGCGGACAACATCGCTGCTGCGGGCCGCCGCTATGCCGCGCAACCCGCTTTGGCCTTGGCAGCAGTCTGCATCCAACTCCGAGAATAAATAGCCGCTATGAAGCGCCGCCTCGCCACCGGCCATGAAAATGTTCTCCACTGCGCGTATCATCACGTCAAGCCGTCGGCGTCCAACAGGTCGAGGTTTCTTGGTCGCCTCAGAGTCCGTTGAATAGCCTGACCGGAGAGCCGTTGCGGACTCACCAACTGTCGCCATCGAAAGCACAGGCATCTACTGGAAACCGGTCTTCAGCCTTCTCGAAGCCGTCTGGACGGTCATCCTCGTTAAATGCCCGTGATGCGAAGGCCGTCCCCGGCAGGAAAACGGACGGGCGTGATTGCGAATGGCTCGCCGACCTGTTACGTCACGGGCTACGGCGCGCCGGTTTCATCCCGCCATTGGCGATTCGTGAGTTGCGCGAACTGACACGCTACCGCCAGACGCTGATCAAAGAACACACGGCGGTTGCCAACCGCATCCAGAAACTCATCGAGAGTGCCACCATCAAACGCGGACAGGTTGCCACGGATGTCTGCGGCCTCTCCGGTCGCTTGATGTTGCACGCGCTCGCCGCGGATGAGGAGCACGCCGAACGCGTAGTCGAGTTGGCACGCGGTTCCCTCAAAAGCAAAAAGCCCGCCCTGCCTCGTGCGCTGACGAG
>JACCRA010000082.1 GCA_013813825.1 Pyrinomonadaceae bacterium
GAAGACGATGTCTCGGACGTGTTTGATCTCGCCGGCGCTTCGAGCCTGCCACAGAACAGCCTCGATCTCGACTCGGAGCGCGGCCCGGCTAATTTCGACGTGCGCCACCGCTTCGCTTACAACTTCATCTATAGCCTGCCCACTTTCAACGACCGCTCGCGGGCATATCGCACACTCTTGGGCGGGCTACAAATCGCCGGCCTCGGTTCATTTCAGACCGGCCAGCCCTTCACCGTCAACAGCATTTTCGACGTCAACCTCGACGGCAATTTAACTGACCGTCTCGACTCGACCACCGGCATTACCCGCACCGGCGACCGCCGCCAGCCGTTGCAACTGACCGGCGATCCCGTCGGCCTGCTCGCGCCCGTCGGGCAGGATGGCGATGTCGGCCGCAACTCGTTCCGCGCCGGAAACTTCCTCGAACTAGACTTCGCAGTGATTAAAAATTTCCGCTTCACCGAAAGCCAGAATTTCATCTTCAGGATGGATGTCTTCAACGCGACCAACCGCGCCAACTTCGGCATTCCCGTCCGCTACATCGAAGCGCCCAGCTTCGGGCAAGCCACGAATACCGTCACACCGGGCCGGCGCGTGCAGTTCGCGCTGAAGTATTCATTTTAGGGGAGCTATCAGCTATCAGCGGTCAGCTATCAGCAAAAACAAAAGCAGCAACGCGCGCATACACTTCCGCTTGCCATGCGTTGTGGCAGGCACACCGCAGAAGGCCGCGGACAGACATGACTGGCTGATAGCTGACCGCTGATAGCTGATAGCTATTCATCAACTCGCGAATTGTGCGTGGTGCTGATTGACAGGCGCTCGCGCATCCGTTGTTGCCACTTGCTGCGCGGCGCGTCTTGTTGCTCGAACTGCGCCGAAGTTCCTTCCAGCGTCTCGCCCCCCGCCTGTCTCATCTTCAAGTACAGCAGCGCCGTCGTGATCGATAACAGCGGCGTCAACAGAATGTTGAAGAGCACCGGAATAATGCCGGCCAGCTCGGCTCCGACGTTCAAACCGGCCTTCTTCCCCAACGCGATCAGAACACCGACGAGCGCGCTAACTGACATCGGTAAAAAAAGATGGATCAAAACGACGGCCCATACTGTGCGCGGCGCGCGGGCCGTTAATTCGCGCGAGCGCCGCATCGCCGCGCGGTTCTTCAATCCTTCCACCAACACGATGGGCGCGTAGAGTGCATAGCGACGGAGAACGATCAAACCCGGCAGCAAAAGAAGGATACAGCCGACGACGAAGAGCGCCGAAACCAGTAGCCCGGTCGTGAAAAACGGCCACGCTTTTTTCCTCAAAACGGCGAGCACTCCGCCTAAATTCACCGGGCGGAGCGGCGCGAGGAACCATTGCGTGACGAGCAGCGCCGTGAGGCCGGAGATGATCGAAGGCGCGAGGAAATTCACGATCATTGTGAGCAACCCGAGGATAATGCTGAGAGTGATCGCGACGGCCTTTGGCATGGTGTCTCTGGCATTGAGGAAGCTGAAGAGTAGTTGCAACAGCGTCACGCCGATGACCGGCAAATAAGCCAGCACCGCGATGCGGAAAAAGATCGGGAACCGCTCGCTGTAGAGCGCGAAGGCGCGCTGCAAAAGTTTCCCGACTCCTTCCGCGTGAGCGCCCAGCGCGCTGGCAAAGCCGGATGCCCGTTGTGGCCTCTCCGCCGGGTCTTTAGCCAGCGCCGTCTCAACCAGTCGCGCCACGCGCGGCGGCACTTTCCGGTTTCGCTCACGCAACGGCTGCGGTGTTGCCTCGCGGTACTGATGCATCACTTCGAGCATCTCGCCGGCAAATGGTGTCGCCCCGGTCAGCATCTGGTAGGCGATCACGCCGAGACTGTAAATATCTGAGCGCGCGTCGAGGTGTTCGCCCCGGCATTGTTCGGGCGACAGGTAAAGCGGCGTCCCCATGATCGCGCCGACGCGCGTCAGGTTGCTCAGGCTCCTGGTGTCGGTGATTCCCTTTTCGAGCGGACGGGCGGTTGAATGAATGAGGGGGCGCGTCTGGTCTGCATTCTCAGAGGTGGACGCTTGCAGGCGAGTCGCGGCTTCCGCGTCGACCGCTGGCGCGCCGCCAATGTCGGGATCGAAAATTCGCGTTTCGCTCTCCGCGCCGTCCGTGGTCGCGGGCTGGAGCAGCGTTGCGGCCTCTTCCGTCGTTACAGGTCGGGGCGTTTCCCGGCGCGCGGTCGAAGGAGAAGGAGACGTCGCTACGACCTGCGCGGCGTTGCCGATCACAGCGGGTGGAGGGGTGCGGCTGCTGGTGGGCGGCTCAAGTACGTGTTTTGTGGAGGCTTCCGTTGAAATGCTGTCGGCGGCGGTGTCGGCCAACTTCGCGATCCCGAAGTCGAGGACTTTGACGCGGTAGCCGCCGAGGCGGTTCGGCTCCAACCAGATGTTGTCCGGCTTGAGATCACGATGCACGATGCCCTGCTGGTGCGCATCGTCAACCGCCGAACAAACCTGCTCCAAAATATCCACCACCCATTCGAGCGGCAGCCGCGTCTCCTCATTTAACACTTCGGCGAGCGTGCACCCGTCAAGATACTCCATCACGAGATACGCGATGCGGTCGCGGCCGGAAGTGGCGAAGCCGAAGTCAGTCACGTCCACCACGTTCGGGTGGCGCAGACGACCGGCGGCCCGCGCCTCGCGTTTAAAGCGCGCCACCAGTTCTTCGTTTCGCATCAACTGCGGCGCAATGATCTTAAGCGCGACAGGCCGCTCCGTGCCGAGGTGCGTAGCGAGAAAAACCGCGCCCATGCCGCCCTGCCCGATCAATTGTTCCAGCCGGTATTTCTCGTCCAACACCTCGCCGATAAACCGCTCTAATCCATTCATCGAATTCTTCCCTTCGGCACGCAGCGCCCGGCCATCTTACGCCATGCCGGGCAAAGTTGGCACTCGCGTTTCATCAGGATGGCAACGAGAAAAAAAACGATCCGCGAACATCAAAGTCGCGGATCGCGCACCCATTGAGGAGGGGGGAGCGGACGCCCTCGCCGACGCGCCGGCGTCGTGGCGCGCCCTCTTTTATGATCGGGTTTCCATCCTTCTCTCCGAACTTGAGCCATTACCCCATCTCCTGTTTCCGGCGCTAATTGCCAAGCCTCCGCCACTTGCTGAGAATTCTTCTTGACGGCTTTAACTCACAGGAGTATTTTGGCTCATCAACATCCTTGACCTCACTGCTGGACTGATTTTGGTTAGCCCCAATTTCAAACGTCAACGAGCGGTAACCGGTGAGTAGAAAGTCACGAACGCAATCTCTGCGGAGCGCTCACCGACTTATAAACCGCAGTTGCCGCACAAAGGCTTAGATCGCTTTTTTTTGCTGTTGCCTTCCCTTGAATTAAGGAGAAAATCAATGCTGCATGTGCGTGATGCAGGACGTCGCACCGAGCCGTCACCCGTTCTAAAGCTGGCGTTAACGTTTTTAGTATTTTATCTCGTCGTGCCCGGATTGACGGGGCAGAATGCACAGGCAGCGGCGCAGACGCCCGCCTATCAAGGCTACCATGACGTGAGCAACTGCGACGGAATCTACGGCTGGGCGTGGGACGCGAATCAGCCGAACGCGGCAATCAACGTTGACGTCTATGCCGACAACAATCTGGTGGCGACCGGGACGGCCAATCAGAACCGTCCGGATGTCGCCGCCGCCGGCTTCGGCACCGGCTACTACGGGTTTAGCATCCCCACCCCGGCGACTTTGAAAGACGGGCAACCCCACACCATCAGCGTGCGTTTTGCCGGGACGACCACCGATCTCTCAACCACCCCACGGCAAATCCTTTGCACCCCGCCGCAGATTGTCAGCTACCCCGACGCCAAGCGTCTGATCGAGCAGTCCACGTTCGGCCCCAGTCCGGCGCTGATCGCCCACGTGCGGCAAGTCGGCTTTGAAGCATTTTTGGACGAGCAGTTCAGCCATCCGGCGTCGAGCTACCCGACAATGCAGCTCTACCCGACAACGCGCGACACGGCTACATGCCCGGATAACTCCACCTGCTCCAGAGACAACTACTCAATGTATCTCGTGCAGAACCGTTTCTTCACTAACGCGCTGTACG
>JACCRA010000100.1 GCA_013813825.1 Pyrinomonadaceae bacterium
CCGAAGTCAGTGGATTACGGATTCTACTTTCTCGGCGGCACCCCTCTGGGCCGTTTCTTTTGGGAGTTCTGGGCGATGCCCGCCGAGAACGCGAGCGCCACCTATCTCCTGTCTGACGGCTACGGCGGGGCGCACGCGCTGCTGTTCGGATTCTCCAGCCTCGGCCATAGCGAACCGGGACGCTACCTGCTCTCGGGCAATATCTTCGACGGCACGGGGAATACCTCCTTTATCAGCGACGAAGGCCCGGCCCCGCGCGAGTGGGGTCACTTCGCCGTCGGGTGGGACGGGATCAATGTCGTCACCTACTATAACGGCGTGCCCGTCGGCCGGAAGTCTTTCGCCGGCCCGCGCCGCACGCCGGGCTTCAACGGCGGCGGCGGCCGGCTACTCATCGGCGGCTCGGACCACAGTAATCTCCACGGGAGGATCGCGCAGGTGCGCGGCTACGAGGGCAGTAACCCGCGCGCCAGCGGCGGCGGCAATTCAGTGTTCGCCGCGTTCGCGCCGCAGACAGTGTTTGGCGCGGGCGGTAATCTGCTTAGCTACTATTTTCGCCCGTCGCCAACCGTCGCGGATTTGTCGCGCGGACACAACGGGAGGAAGTATCAAGGAGCAGTGCGGGGCACGAGCAGCGGCATTCTTGCCGAGTGTCCCGGCTGCCCGACGCCACAATTCGTCATCGATCCGACGGCCCCGGATTTTTCTCGCCCGGACAATCCCGGCCAACCGCCGTCTCTCGTCGCGCCGCCCGCCGCTGTGCCCAGCGGCGCGCTCGTCTTCGATTCCTTCTCGCGCCGCAACTCGACTTACACGCTGAACGGATTGGGCGGACTCGGCTCGACTGAAGGCGGCACGGCGGGAGTGCAACAATGGCGGACTAACCGGGACGAATCGACGACCACAGCACAGCCCTTCGGCATCCTCAACGGGCGGGCGGTGCTGCTCGCCGACGAAGCCAGCTTGGCATGGGTTCCGACGAGATCGGCGACGGGTAATCTTGAAGTGCGCGTCAACCGCCGCCTTGGCAACGCTGGCAGTGGGACCAATACCGGGATCAGCTTTCGCGTCGCTGACGTCAATAATTTCTGTTTCGCCTACACGAGCGATGACGCCGCGAACCCGCCCGCCGCGCAACGCCTGATTGTCGGTTGTGATAACTTTGGCTCCCGTGTCGATCTGACAGGGGACGTGCGGATGCCATTGAATTGGACGATGCTCCGGGTGGTGACGACCAGCGCAGGGAGCGTTAATGTTTATGCCGACGCGGCGCTCGTCTTTTCAACGGTCAGCGGCACACTGGCGACTGCCGACGGGGCGGGGCTGTACAACAACTCAGGCGGGATGGGGCTATCGAACCGCTGGGACAATTTCACTGTCTATAGCGTGAACCCGAACTAACAGCAGCGGCACGCTCAAATGTAAAAAAGCGGGCGACGGTTATTCACACCGTTGCCCGCCACTGTTGAGATTCCTGCTCAATCAGTTCTGACGTGGATGAAGTTAAAGAAAAAGCTCTCCACGAATCCACACGAAACAACACGGACAAGACGGCCCGTCTTTTTGTGCCGCTTGATTTGTGCGAGTTCGTGTGCATTCGTGAATCATTCTTCTGAACATCCCAATCTCGTCAGTTTCGATTCAGACTAATCCGCGAACGCGACGCTCAACTCGCGCAGCGTCGCCGAATCGCCGCCGTCGCCCGCTGTCGCTTCTTCGCGGTTGACGTGATTATAAAGAATGTCGCGCTGTTGCGGATAAAAGCCGGCGGTGCGGATCAGGTAGCGGAGCATTTTCTCGTCGGCTTCATTATGCGCGCCGGCGGCTGAGACGACATTCTCCTCGATCATGATCGATCCCATGTCGTTGGCGCCAAAGCGGAGCGCCACCTGCCCGAGCCTCAATCCTTGCGTCAGCCACGACGACTGAAAATTTTCCACGTTGTCTAAAAAGAGGCGCGAGACGGCGAGCATCTTCAGGTAATCGATCCCCGTCGGCTCGTCCTTGATGCGGCGGCCGAGCGCGGTGTTCTCACGCTGAAACGTCCACGGGATAAAGGCGGTGAAGCCGCCGGTTTCGTCCTGCAAGTCGCGGACGCGCTGCAAGTGGCGGACGCGGTGCTCAAGGCGGTCGCCGATGCCGAACATCATTGTCGCCGTCGAACGCAAGCCGACGCGGTGCGCGGCGCGCATCACGTCGAGCCACTCGTCAGTCGTGCATTTCGTCGAGACGCGCTTTCGCACTTCGTCGTCCAGAATCTCGCCGCCCCCGCCGGGCAGAGAAGAGAGTCCGGCCGCTTTCAGCCGTTCCAGTATCGCTTCGTA
>JACCRA010000109.1 GCA_013813825.1 Pyrinomonadaceae bacterium
CGGACATTTGGCCGAGATCGCCTGTCGTGCGTTCGCGCACGGCAACCTTACCCTCATCCAACTCGCGGTCGCCGAGGACGAGCATGAAGGGAATTTTCTGCAACTGCGCGTCGCGAATCTTGGCTCCGATCTTGTCGCCGCGCAGGTTCGTCTCGACGCGCACCCCGACTGAGCGCAGTTCCCGCGCGATTTGTTCGGCGTAATCGTTAATGCGATCCGTGATCGGCAGCGCCGCCACTTGCACGGGCGCGAGCCAAAACGGAAACGCGCCCGCGTAATGCTCGATCAGTACGCCGAAAAAGCGTTCAATTGAACCGAACAGCGCGCGATGAACCATCACGGGACGGTGCGGCCTGTTATCTTCGCCGATGTATTCAAGCTCGAAGCGTTCCGGCAAATTAAAATCTAGCTGGACCGTGCCAAGTTGCCAGAGGCGTCCAATGGCGTCTTCAATCTTGATGTCGATCTTCGGGCCGTAAAAGGCGGCCTCGCCCTCGATTCGTTCATAAGTGATGCCCCGCCCCTGTAAGGCTTCAACCAATGCGGCCTCGGCCTGCTCCCACTGCTCCGCGGTTCCGAGATACTGCTTCGTCGTATCGGCGCCCTTGACGGATAGCTCGAACTTGATCTTCTCGAAGCCGAACGTGCGGAAAACTTGAGCGGCGAAGTCCACGCAGCCGTCGATCTCCTGTCTAACTGCCTGCGGCGTGCAGAAGAGGTGTGCGTCGTCAACCGTGAAGCCGCGCACGCGCATCAACCCGTGCAGCGTGCCCGACAGTTCCGCGCGATAGACCGTGCCCATCTCGGCGTAACGTTGCGGCAAATCGCGGTACGAACGCGGCTGCGATTTGTAAATGCCGATGTGAAACGGGCAGTTCATCGGCTTCAGGCGAAACTCGACTTCCTCAAGTGTGGTCGGCGCGAACATCGAGTCGCCGTAGTTCTGCTCGTGCCCGCTGATCTGCCACAGTTCGCGCTTGGCGATGTGCGGCGTATAGACGAGACTGTACTCGCGCTTGAGCAGTTCTTCGTAGAGGTAATCCTCCATCTGCTTGCGGATCATTCCGCCCTTCGGATGCCAGAAGATCAAGCCTTGCCCGTACTGCTCCTGAATTGAAAACAGATCAAGCTCGCGCCCCAGCCGCCGGTGATCGCGCCGCTCGGCCTCGGCGCGTTGCGTCTGCCACGCCTCCAATTCTTCGGGCGCGGAGAAAGCCGTGCCGTAGATGCGCTGCATCTGTTGGTTGGCGGCGTCGCCCTTCCAGTAGGCGCCGGAGAGGGTCAACAGCTTAAAAGCCTTCAGCCGGTTCGTGTTCGGCACGTGCGGGCCGAGGCAAAAGTCGATGAACGGCGAGCCGTCGATGTAATAGACGCTCGCCACCTCGCCGGCCTTTTCGTCGATCAATTCACACTTCAAAGGCTCTTCGCGTTCAGCGAAGACTCTCAGAGCTTCGGCCTTCGAGAGTTCCACACGGCGATATGCAAGGTTGCGCTTCGCGATGTCGCGCATCCGCTTTTCAATGACGGGCAAATCCTCGTCCGTCAACTGGCGCGGCGCGATCACGTCGTAATAGAAACCGTAGCGCGGATCGTCTAAGAGCGCGGGGCCAATGCCGAGTTTCGTTCCGGGAAAGAGATCGAGCACAGCGGCGGCGAGGAGGTGGGCGGTCGAATGGCGCAACACGTCGAGGCCGTCGCGCGTTTGCGGCAGCACCGGCTCGATCTGCACGGTGTCGCCGTTCGTGTTAATGGAGTCCAGCGGACGAGAGAGATCAACTTCGTGGCCGTTGACTTTGGCCGCGAGCGCCTGCTTGGCCGCGTCGCGGTCGAGTCGCTTCAGGGCTTCGGCCACCGTCACGGAAGATGGCACCTGCGTTGCCACCGACCCGCCTTTGAGTTGTACGTGTACTTCACTCATCGCTTAATTTCCTCCGCTTAGAGCAACAGCCCGCGTGTTGAAGAGCGCGACCACCAATGCCGCGCCCCGGCGCTAGCAGGGCTAAAATAAGCCTGCCCGACGCACGCGGCTGTGGCCTCTAGCGGATGCCAAAGCGCCAACCGAATTCGGGAATGTGCTGAACGTCTTTAAGGGAAGACGAACAATTCAGATCGGATTCGACAGAAGCGCCTTCGCCGCGCGGCCCGCCAATGTGGGCAAGCTCGCCGTGAGCTAAAATCGAAACTGCGTTCGAGTTCGCGTCATCTGCTACTTCCGGCAAAGGTCTTCCGGAGCTTTCCGTCGAAAATAGAATGGTAGGCTCGTGCGGATTTGAACCGCAGACCCCTACCGTGTCAAGGTAGTGCTCTACCCCTGAGCTACGAGCCTATACTTTTCAAAACAAACGCTTAAAACCGCCTGAAAAGCGAGGCTGTAAAGTAGCAAACCGTTCAATAGCGTGTCAAGCAGAATAGCCTAAAGAGCAGGATTTCTGGCTTCTCCAAAACAGACAAAACGAAGGACCTCTATTGATTGAAACCCTCATGGTTGGGCTTCGACCAAGTGTGATTCCAGCACCACATTTATTTGAAATTGCCCTCGCGGATTATGCACTGCGGGCTTTTGTAGTTACTGATACGCTGGTCACGACTTGCACTTATGAAACCGGCGCGTTATGAGAGTAAGTATGCAGGAAGAGGATTTTGCATATCTGTATGCTCTGGAAGAGAGCTTTTGGTGGTTCGCAGGGATGCGCGAGATTACGGCCGCGGTACTCGATCCGGTGCTGCCGCGCTCGCAAGACCGGCTCATTCTTGATGCCGGATGCGGTAC
>JACCRA010000122.1 GCA_013813825.1 Pyrinomonadaceae bacterium
AAAATCTGCCCGTTGACCTCGCCGACATCAACTTGCGCCGTGTGCCCGTCGATGATCGTCTGTGTTGCTTTCTCAACGTCGAGCGGAATGTGTAGGTCTTTCGCGAAGTGATTGAGCGTGCCCAATGGCAGAACGCCGAGGCACGCCCTGCTTCCAACGAGCTTCGAGGCAACAAGATTGACGGTGCCATCGCCGCCGCCGGCAACGATAATGGAATAACTTTCCTTGACCGCGCGCTCGGCGAGAGTCGCGAGTTCGTCGCCGTCACCCGCGACGGCGATCCGGGCATCCATTCCCCCTCCGGTAAAAAGCTCCGCGAGTCGTGACTCAATTGTTTCGCCGCCGGCGAGCTTTATAGTCCCCGCTGCGGAATTGAGGATCACCATGACCCGCGAGTCTTCGTTCATGTTAGTGCAACCCATAGCTGTTCGCAGTTGAGCAAGACAAGAGAACACAAGCATCTTGCACGCGGCCAAGGCGTTTGTCTCAACGCAACTCGGCAAGAATCTTGCGATTCAGGAATCTATCCATTAGCAATCCGCCATCGGAGCGGCGAAACAGTCCCCGGTCCCTACAGCTTACCTTACGTTGATCGGTTGGCGTATGCTAGACGCCATGAGCAACCCGGATTATTCGGATACGAACGGCGAAGTGATTGACATTCCTCCGGCGCGCAAACCCGCCCGCAAGCGCCTGCGTTGGTTGATCCCCGCGCTGCTACTGTTATTGATCGTCGGGCTGACGCACGGGGTCGGCGTCTATCTGGAAGCTCTGTGGTTCGGCTCGCTCGGCTTCGCCTCCCGCTTCTGGTACACCTATGCGCTCGGCTGGGCGTTGTTCGGCATCTTCGGAGCGTTGACCCTCGCCATCCTGCGCGGCGGCTTCTTCGTGCTCAACAAAATCTTCGGTGTCGATAAACTTGCGCCCCGACAAGTTATCATCAACCAACAGGCGGTCGACCTTGATCCGGCACGCGTCCTGCGCCCGCTCGGCTGGGCGGTGGCGCTCGTCTTCGGACTCGGCTCCGCCGCGAGCTTCGGCGGCGACTGGCAAGCGTGGGCGTTATACCTACATCAGCCAGCAACGACAAACTTCGATCCGATCTTCGGCCAGCCGCTGGGCTTCTACTTGTTCACGCTGCCCGTCCATCAAGCCATCGCTTCATGGTTGACGACGCTTGGCGTCGTGTTGCTCATCGGCGCGATTGTGTATGCCGTGCTATCCCTCCCGCAGGGGTTAATGCCTGACGAAAAGCGTGCGAACTTTGGGGGCTCCGACGGGCGCGCTTACGCAGCCGTCTCAGTCGCCCTCGGCCTCTTGCTGCTTGTTGTCGCATGGCGAGTCGTGCTCGCCCGTTACTCTTACCTATGGGGCGAGCACGCGGCGTTTAGCGGCGTCACCTACACGGAAGCTCACTACTTGTTGCCGGGTCTGATCGCTGTCGCTGTGTCGCTCGCCGTCGCCGCGCTCCTTCTCTTCGTCAACGCTTTCACGCGCCGGGGAGTGCGTTTGATCGCGCTCGCCCTCGTTGTACCCGTCGTGGTTTATGTGTTCGCCGCGATCTTGATTCCCGGCTACGTCCAGAGCTTCATCGTCAAGCCGAACGAATTGGGGCGCGAGACGCCCTACATCGAGCACAACATCGCGGGCACGCGCGCGGGCTTCAACCTTGAGCGCGTCGAGGCGCGCGAATACCCGGCGGAGACGACGACCGCCGCTTTCAACCTCGAAGCGAATCGCGGGACGCTCGCCAATATCCGCCTCTGGGATTGGCGAGCGTTGCAAGATACGCTGCGACAAATACAGGAGATTCGCACTTACTACGACTTTCCAGACGTGGACGTGGATCGCTACGCGGCTGGCGGCGAGATGCGGCAGATGATGATCGCCGCGCGCGAGTTCGACATCAATAAGTTGCCGGAACAATCGCGCAACTGGATTAACGAGCGGTTGGTCTATACACACGGCTACGGCGTGACGATGAATCCGGTCAACGAATTTACGAGCGAAGGTAAGCCGCGCTTCGTCCTCTCGAATATGCCGCTTGAGTCGAGCGGCGAAGTGCGCGTGTCGCGCCCGGAAATTTACTTCGGCGAGAAGACGGATACCAATGTCTATGTCAGGACGAAGCAGCGTGAGTTCGACTATCCGCAGGGCGAGAGCAACAACTACACGACTTATGAAGGCGAAGGCGGCTTCGCCGTCGGCGGTTGGCTCAGACGGATGTGCATCGCTTGGGAGCTTGACGATCTATCGAAGCTGCCCTTCTCCGACGACGTGACGGCGGAGAGCCGTGTCCTCATGCGCCGCAACATCAAAGAGCGCCTGCGGCTCATCGCGCCGTTTCTCACTTACGACTCCGACCCTTATATCGTCGTCAATGACGACGGCCGTCTGTTCTGGATCGTTGATGCCTATACGTCCGCCGACAGCTACCCGTACTCACGCCATTACGAAGTGAACGGTCAGAGCGTCAATTACTTCCGTAACAGCGTCAAGGCGACAATAGACGCTTATAGCGGTGCGGTCGCTTACTACGTCTTCGACGCGGCCGATCCGCTCATCGGCGCTTACCGCTCCACCTTTCCCGCACTTTTTCGCGACGCGCGCGAGA
>JACCRA010000198.1 GCA_013813825.1 Pyrinomonadaceae bacterium
ATCAAAGAGTTCCACCGGCGGTTGCGGAAGTGATTTCATGTTCACACGCGGGTTCCTTAAAAGTGTTGTCTGTCTCCAAGGCGGTGCCGCAAAGCTTTTTCCAGATTACTAAACCAGAACTTGCAACATTAGGACAATGATGAATAGACAGGATTAACAAGATTAACAAGATAGATTGGCAAAGCAGTGCGGCGCGTCCTTTCGGTTAACTTGTAAATCCTGTAAATCCTGTCCATTTCTTGTCCGGCTTAATTTAGCACTAACAAATGTCAGTTTTCAGAGCCTCACGCCGCGAAATTTTTCTACCTTCTTCTCCGCCTTGCTGACGAGTACCGCGCTCTCTTCCTGGCGGTGGGCTTGTTCGGTTTTTGAGTGCCACTTGGCCCACTCTTCGGGGGCGTCGTGCGTCTCGCCGCCGTGGCGTGTGAGGCGCGGGCGGACGCGGCACATGACCGGCGTGTTGACGCCGACGCCGCTCAGGACGGCCTGACCTTTGGTGAGCGCGGGCAACTCGGCGATCAGTTGTCGCCCCGCACCCTCGACCGACTTGGCGACCGTGTCCTGATCGATGGGGTTGACGATTCGCATGATGACTTGCGTCATGCACTGCGAGAGCACGTCTTGATCGAGCTTGCCCGGCCGCTGCGTGATGAGGCCGATGCCGACGCCGAATTTGCGGCCTTCGGAGAGAATCTGTTTGAGGACGTTGGTTGAGACGACCGTCTGCCCGGCGGGCGCGAAGCGGTGCGCCTCTTCGAGCAAAGTAAAGACCGGGTACGGCAGATGGCTGTCGCTGTTCGGATCAGCCGCGCCGCGCACCGTCGCCATCCGTGCCTTGTTGATGCGGCGCAAGAGCGTCGCGACGATCACCTGCTGCTCCTGCTGCTCAATGTCCGAGAGTTGAAGAACGGTGCAGCGACCGGGGCGAAACAAGTCTTTGAGCGGGATGTGCTCCGCCTGCGAAAAGATGCCGTCGGGCCGATCAAAGCGCGAGTCCAGACGCCACAGCAAGCCTTCGATGGAACTGGCGTTCGACGATTCACTCCTCTCGTTGCCCTCGTACTTCTGCTCCTTCACGGCGTCGCGCAGATCGTGATAGCCCCACAAACCGCGATCCTCATCGACGCGCGCCATCATCGTGCGAAACGCCTGCGACAAAAAATGGAGCATTTTGTCCGAAGTGCCTTCGGGCAACAGATACTTCACGTCGGCCTCGGTCAGCGATGAGAAGCGAACTTTAACGCGGTCGTGCGTGTAGATTTTAACTTCGGGGCGATAATTGTCGGCGGCGTCGTGAAAGTGTTGGTCCCCTTCGATGGCTTGCAGTGTGTCGTACTCGCCGTGCGGATCGACGATCAGCACCGCCGCGCGGTTGTGCGGCATCATCAACTCTTCGACCAGCACGCCCGCCGTGTAAGACTTGCCCGCGCCGGTTGAGGCGAGGATCGCGAGGTGCGTCGAGACAACATCCTTGATTGAGAGCACGACCGGCACTTCATTGGCCTCGCGCGTCAGGAGGCTGCCGATGTGCGCCGCGCCGCGCTCGCCCGCGCGCTTCGGCGAGAGCACTTCGCCGAGCGTCTGTGAGGAAGCGAGGAAGACCGGAGCGCCCGCGCCCGGCGGGATGCGTGGGTTAACGAAATCGCCCATCCGGCGGCTGAAGTAACCGATAGTCTCGACCGTGATCTCATACAGTTCGCAGTTCTCGCCGTCGAGGCCGATCAGCGACGAGACGATGGCCGGCGGCGTTTCAGGGTCGGCGAGGAAGGCGTCCGGCAGATGCCGCAAGAGGCGGCGCGTAGTGATATTGCCGAGGATACGCCGCTCCTGCTCGCTGTCGTGCGCCGTGTAATAAACGAACTCGCCCACGCGCGCGTGTCGATTGTCCGCTGTGATAAACAGATATTCATGCGGACGCTCGCCCGGCCCTTTGATAGTGCCGACGAGTTGATCAGAGATGGTCGATTGATCGCTCATGCAGAATGTAAGTTCTGCAAAAGAACAAGCAGTTTCACGCCAAGACACAAAGCGCGCAAAGAGAAGTGTAATCTTCTTTGCGCCCTTTGTGTCTTGGCGTGAATTGATCTTCTTTCCTGACTTCCATTCGTGTTGTTAGGTTCAACGAGTCTTTTCGAGTTGGTCAACTTTTTGACTGAGCAGCGTGACATCGGTTCGCAACTCGAAATGGTCTTTGTACAAATTATCGATCTTGGTATTCAGCCGCTTCAACTCAGTATTGATCTGCTCGATCTTTGCCAGCACTGCTTCCCAGATCGGGCGCGTCTCCGCGAGGCGGCGGTCAACTTTCTCTTCGAGACCGTCAACCTTTTCTTCAAGGCGATTAAATCTTCCTTCGAGCCGATCCATCCTTGAAGCGAGGGCTGAAAGTCCGGCTAAAACTCTTTCCTCAAATGATTTCTCATCCGGCGGTATCAGGCGTGTAGGGTCTTCGCTCATCTTAATTTTCTCCTTGTGAGGTCAGGCATACTGTAGCCGCCGGAGCCTCCTTAATCAAGAAGCTATTTCGCTTGGCGGTTGAAATCGGGCTACCGTCTCGACCACATAACGCTGCTGCTCGAAAGTCAATTCCGGGAACATCGGCAGCGCCAGCGTCTCGCGCGCGGCGCGTTCGGCCGCAGGCAGATCGCCTTCTTGGTAGCCGAGATCGCGGAAGCACTCCTGCAAGTGGAGCGGCACGGGATAGTAAATTTTCGTTCCGACGCCGTGCTCTTGCAAGTGTTTCATCAAGGCGTCGCGGTGCGCGGGCACGCGGACGACGTACTGATGGAAAATGTGCCCCGCGCCTTCGCGGACGAACGGGGTGAGTAACTCAAATTTCAGATCAGCTTCGGCGAACAAACGCGAGTAGATGACGGCACGCTCGCGTCGAGCTTGGGACCAATCGTCCAAGTGCGGCAGCTTGACACGCAGGACGGCGGCTTGCAAAGAATCGAGCCGGCTGTTGATGCCGACTTCACGGTGCAGGTATTCGGTCGTGCCGCCGTGGACGCGCAAGGCGCGCAGCCGTTCGGCGAGCCGGTCGTCGTTAGTCGTCAGCATCCCGCCATCGCCCGCGCCGCCCAGATTCTTCGTCGGATAGAAACTGAAACAGCCGATACGGCCGAACGTCCCGGCCTGCCGCCCGCCGTCCATCGCGCCGATGGCCTGCGCCGCGTCTTCGATGACGGGCAAACTGTGTCGCCCCGCAATCTCCATGATCGCCGCCATCTCCGCGCATTGGCCGTACAAATGCACGGGCATAATCGCGCGAGTGCGCTCAGTGATCGCGGCCTCAATTTTATTAACGTCGAGATTGTAAGTGCGCGGCTCAATATCCACGAACACCGGCCGCCCCCCCACGCGCGAGATCGCGCTGCCGGTCGCGAAGAAGGTGAAAGGCGACGTGATCACTTCATCGCCCGCCCGCACGTCGAGCGCCATCAGCGCCAACAAAACCGCGTCTGAGCCTGACGCACAACCTACTGCGTGCCGCGCTGTCGTGTAGCGCGCGATCTCTTCTTCAAGGGCACGAACTTCCGGGCCGAGGATGAACTGTTGCGAATTAAGCACGCGATCAACGGCCGCGCGCAGTTTTTCGCGCAACGCGG
>JACCRA010000215.1 GCA_013813825.1 Pyrinomonadaceae bacterium
CCATCTGCCCGACCCTCACGGCGCTCCGTAAGCAAGCGCCGACTCACATCGCGGGCCGGGTGCTGAAGAGTGATTCACGAAACGACACGAACGGGGCGACTCAGTTCGCGTCGTTTCATGTGATTGACAGACAGTTTTTCGCTCCAAGAATGGCGAGACTTTAGCGACGAGTCGACGCGCGCTTGACAGACCAAAGGCCGATCCGTATAGTCTCCCGTTTGGACAGACAGTCCATTCCCCATAATGCAACGCTTGAGTAAGTTCTGACGGTGTGGAGGCGTTGCCCGTCTGCCTGTAGTGAGGGTTAGGCGCTTGATAATTATTGTGGCGTAAAAGGCCCGCGCGTCGAGCGCAGGGCACGCGAAAAGGCTTGATTTTCCGGGCCGTACTCGCCTCCTTCGGGAATCTGCGACGCCACAGAGAAACAATTTGGCTATAGGGAAGCCATGATCCGCACCCGTCTTGAAGCGTAGTCAGAACATCCCTTTTAACTAATTTTGAACTCAAGCAGGGCGACCCCCTTCTTGCGCTGACTGCCGGACTGGTTCCGGTAAGAGGCAGGGAAAGGGTTTCTTTGCGTTTTAGTCAGCTTTAACGCTCCTGAGACAGGTAATACGGAAGAGGACGAAAAACAGCAGTGCCGACCATTAATCAACTTGTTCGCAAAGGCCGCGAAGCCGTGAAGTACAAGACGGCTAGCCCGGCGCTTCAGTCGTCGCCGCAACGCCGCGGCGTCTGCACGCGCGTCTATACCCAAACGCCGAAAAAGCCGAACTCGGCGCTACGCAAGGTCGCCCGCGTGCGCCTGACCAATGGCATCGAGGTGACAACTTATATCCCCGGCGTCGGCCACAATTTGCAGGAGCACTCAATTGTGCTGATCCGCGGTGGGCGCGTGAAGGATCTACCGGGCGTTCGTTACCACGTTATCCGCGGCACGCTCGATTCGGTTGGCGTCACCGACCGCAAACAGGGCCGCTCAAAGTATGGCGCGAAGCGTCCGAAGGCTGGCGCGGCGCCGGCGAAGGGCAAAAAATAACGATAGAGATCAGAGGTCAGTGTAAGCTGATTTCTTCTGACCTCTAGCCTCTGACCTCCTGAGAGATTATGCCAAGAAGAAGAGTTATTGACAGACGCGATGTGATGCCGGACCCGGTGTATAGCAGCCCGTTGGTCACGAAGTTTATCAACGGATTGATGTGGGGTGGCAAGAAATCGACTGCGGAAAAGATTTTCTATACGGCGCTGGCCCAAGTCGCCGATAAATTGAATGACGATCCGCTGAAGGCTTTTAAGCGCGCGGTCGATAACGTCCGCCCGACGGTCGAAGTCAAATCCCGTCGCGTCGGCGGCTCGACTTATCAGGTGCCGCTCGAAGTGGCGCAGGAGCGGCGCGGTTCTCTGGCGATTCGCTGGATCGTCGGCGCGTCGCGCTCGCGCGGCGAGAAGACGATGATCGACCGCCTCGCTGGCGAACTGCTCGACGCGGCCAACAATCGTGGCAACGCCGTCAAGAAAAAAGAAGACACGCACCGCATGGCGGAAGCTAACAAGGCTTTCGCGCATTACAAGTGGTAAATAAGCACTCAGCCGTCAGCTACCAGCGGTCAGCTAAAAAGGCTCGAACCTGCCGAAAGCTGAGTGCTGATAGCTGACAGCTTAAAGATCATGGCAAAGCAAGACCTCAGCAAGTTTCGCAATATCGGCATCATGGCGCACATTGATGCCGGGAAGACGACGACGACCGAGCGCGTGTTGTTCTACACGGGCGTCTCGCACAAGATCGGCGAGGTGCATGAGGGCACCGCGACGATGGACTGGATGGAGCAGGAACAGGAGCGCGGCATTACGATCACTTCGGCCGCGACGACCTGTTTCTGGAAACGCAACGACGTCGAGCATCGCATCAACATTATTGACA
The DNA here is from genome assembly GCA_013813825.1 of Pyrinomonadaceae bacterium. Taxonomy (GTDB): domain Bacteria; phylum Acidobacteriota; class Blastocatellia; order Pyrinomonadales; family Pyrinomonadaceae; genus JACCRA01. Next base: position 1,922 of record JACCRA010000215.1, read on the forward strand.
CGCCGGGCCACGTCGATTTCACGATGGAAGTTGAGCGCAGTTTGCGCGTGTTGGACGGTGCGGTGGCTGTGTTTGATGGCGTCGCGGGCGTGGAGCCGCAGTCCGAAACGGTGTGGCGTCAGGCCGACAAGTACGGCGTGCCGCGCATCTGCTTTATCAATAAGCTTGACCGCGCGGGCGCTTCGTTCCAGCGTTCGTTCGATTCAATCGTCACCCGTTTGGGCGCGAACCCGGTCGCGTTGCAGATTCCGATTGGCGTTGAGGATCAGTTTAAAGGCGTCATCGATCTGATCACGATGAAGGCGCTGTTGTGGAAAGACGAGTCGAAAGGCGCGGAGTACGACATCGAGGAAATCCCGGCCAATCTAAAGGATGAAGCCGTTGCCGCGCGCGAGAAGATGGTCGAAGCCGTCGCCAGCGTGGATGACGATTTGACGAATAAGTACCTTAAAGGCGAGGAGATTTCGGAAGCGGAACTGCGCGCCGCGTTGCGGAAGGGCACTCTTAAGTTGGAAATCGTGCCGGTCGTCACCGGCTCGGCCTTCAAGAATAAAGGCGTGCAGACGCTGCTTGATGCCGTCGTCGATTACTTGCCGTCGCCGCTCGACATTCCGCCGGTCGCCGGAATCAATCCCCGAAGCGGCGATGAGGAAGCGCGTCCGGCTGATGCTGGTGCGCCATTCTCCGGCCTCGTCTTTAAGATCATGGCCGACAAACACCTCGGCCAACTCTCCTTCGTTCGCATCTACAGCGGTACGATCAAGGCAGGTTCTTACGTCTTTAATTCGGTCAAGGGGACGAAGGAGCGCGTTGGCCGCTTGATGTTAATGCACGCCAATAAACGCGAGGACATTGAAGAGGCGAGCGCCGGCGAGATCATCGCCATCGGCGGGATGAGGCAGGTCACGACCGGCGACACCGTCTGCGATGAGAACAAGCCCGTCGTGCTCGAAGCGATGGACTTCCCCGCGCCAGTGATCCGCGTCGCGGTCGAGCCGAAGACGCGCGCCGATCAGGACAAACTCGGCACCGCGCTCTCGCGTCTCGCGCAGGAAGACCCGTCGTTTAACGTCTCGACCGATCACGAGACCGGTCAGACGATCATCGCGGGCATGGGTGAATTGCATCTTGAAATTATTGTTGACCGCATGAAGCGCGAGTTTGGCGTTGAGGCCAATGTTGGCAAGCCGCAGGTTGCATACCGCGAGACGATCACACAGCCCGCTCCCGGCAAGGAAATTTACAAACGGCAGACCGGCGGCCGCGGGCAGTTCGGACACGTCGAGATCGAGATCGAGCCGGCTCCCGGTGAAGGCTTCGTCTTTGAAAACAAAATCACTGGCGGCGTTATCCCGAAAGAATTTATCCGCCCGGTTGAGGCCGGCATCAAGGATGCGCTGGAACGCGGCTTCCTCGCCGGTTATGAACTGGTTGATGTCAAAGTGCGGCTCGTTTTCGGTTCTTACCACGAGGTGGACTCCGACGAGCGTTCGTTCCACATCGCCGGCTCGCTCGCGTTCCAAGACGCGGTGAAGAAGGCCAAGCCGGTCTTGCTGGAGCCGATCATGCGCGTCGAGGTGGTGACGCCGGAAGAATACATGGGAGCGGTCAACGGTGATCTGAATCGTCGTCGCGGCCAGATCGAAAAGATGGAACCGCGACCCGGCGGCGCGCAGGTCGTGACGGCCTTCGTGCCGCTCTCCGAAATGTTCGGCTACACCACTGATCTGCGCTCGGCCACGCAAGGCCGCGCCACTTCGACGATGCACTTTGAGCGGTACGATCAAGCGCCGAAGAACGTCGCCGAGGAAGTGATCGCGAAGGTGCAGGGAGTCGCAAAATAAGGGATGAGGGATGAAGGATGAGGGATGAAATAAACTCCTTCATCCCTCATCCCTTACTTTAGAGGAGTGAGAGAAAAAGATGAGCAAGGAAAAGTTTGACCGGTCGAAGCCGCATGTCAACATCGGGACTATCGGGCACGTCGATCACGGGAAGACGACGCTGACGGCCGCCATCACCAAAGTCTTAGCCAAGCACAATCCGAAGATCACGGTGCGCGCCTTTGACTCCATTGATAATGCGCCGGAGGAGAAGGCTCGGGGCATCACCATTGCGACCGCCCACGTCGAGTATGAGACGGCCAATCGCCACTACGCGCATGTGGATTGTCCGGGTCATGCCGATTATGTCAAGAACATGATCACGGGCGCGGCGCAGATGGACGGCGCGATCTTAGTGGTCGCGGCGACGGACGGGCCGATGCCGCAGAC
>JACCRA010000223.1 GCA_013813825.1 Pyrinomonadaceae bacterium
CTGAATCTTAACTCCTGAATCTTGAATCCTAGCTTTCTCTTTTATTCGTTGCTTGGCTCGATGGACACTTTTTCCATCCGCACGTCTTGAAGCGGCCGGTCGTTGCGGTCGCGCTTCAGTTTGGCGATCTGGTCAACTATGTCTTGGCCTTCGACGACGCGGCCGAACTTGCTGTAGCTTGGCGGTAGCGCGTAGTCGGCGTGCATGATGAAGAACTGCGAGCCGTTGGTGTTCGGCCCGGCGTTCGCCATCGCGACTGTGCCTTTGGTATAGGCTCCGCGATACAACTCCGAGCCGCGGTTGATCTCATCGGCGAAGCGTCCGCCGGCCGCGGATTCGCCGCCGCGCCCCGTGCCTGTCGGATCGCCGCCCTGAATCATAAAGCCATCGATCACGCGGTGAAAGATCACGCCATCGTAATAGCCGCGTCCGGCGAGTTGGATAAAGTTGTCGGTCGTCTTCGGCGCGTCTTCCTCCAACAACTCGAAACGGATCGTGCCCATGTTCGTCTCAATTTTTGCGATGCGGTTTGCCATTTAGTTTCTCCTTTTCAAATGCTGTCCGTGGTCAGGAGTTCGTCGTGCGTTGCACGCGCCGAATCAGCCCCCAAGTAAGCGTGTAACGCAGCAAGTTTTGAAACAACGGACTATGGACTACTGATTGCTGACAGTGCTGAGAATGTATTTTTCAATTGCCAGCGCCACGCCGTCTTCGTCGTTCGTGGCGGTTACATGAAAGCGCGGATCGTCGCGCAACACAGGCTCGGCGTTGCCCATCGCGACGCCAAGGCCGGCGTAATGAAGCATCTCCACGTCGTTGTGATTATCGCCGACAGCCATCACTTCGGCGGGCGTCAGGCCATACTCCGCAACCACGGCCGCCAGTCCCGTGCCTTTCGAGACTTCCGGGTGGATGATATCGATAAGGCCAAAGTCGAGGCGCGGGTAGAGCGTCGTCATCAGCTTGACGCTCTGACCGACTTCGCGCTCAAGCGCTCTGACCAAATGCTCGGTGTCGGCGCACGTCCCCGAAAAAGTGATGTGGACGGGCGCGTGATCGAGGTACTGCTCGACGGACTCGACGCGGAGGATTGCCTGCTCAGCCTCAGCGCCGTGGATGCGGCGCGCCCACTCGATGTAGTTGGCGAGCGGCCGGTTTTTCTCGTGAATGTGATCGTAGATGAGCAGCCCCGCGCCTTCCGCGTCGTCGCTGACGAGTGGATCGGCGTGGTGCTCACGCCCGACGCGCAACACCTCGCGCGCGGCGGCGAGCGGCAGCAGGATCGCGGCGACCGTCTCGAGCGTGCGCGCGTGTTTGGTCACCGCGCCGTTGTGCGCGATGACCGGCACATCTAAACCTAGTTCCAGCGCGAGCGGGCGCGCGTCACGAAACCGTCGCCCGGTGACGAGCGCGACGCGCACGTTCTGCGCCCGCGCCGCCGCGACGGCACGGACGTTTCGCTCCGGCAGTCGCCCGCGCGAATTCAGCAGCGTCCCGTCGAGATCAAGCGCGAGCAAGCGAATCATAAAAGCAATGACAAGTGAGCAGTGACGGGTGACAAGATAAGGCTTTTGCTCGTCACTTGTCACTTGCCACTAAGGGTTATCAAGTCTCAGAAAAATAGACAGGATTGACAAGATTAACATGAGAAGACGGCCACTCAAGCCAATGCTCTGTTGTTAATCTTGTTAATCTTGTCAATCCTGTTCATTACTTTCCTGCTTCCCGTAGAGAATGAGGAGACCTTACTTGCTGCCCGTCGCTGTTATTGTAGTGCCGGATGATTACTCCATCTGACGGAAGGTTGGTGGCAGGCGTATGATGCGGGGCGAGTTGCGGCCGGCAGCGAGCGGCATACTGCGGCGGGCATGGGTGTTGGCTGGCAATGACGCCGGCCCGTACAGCTTCGCCCGTTTGGCGGGCAACTCGCCGGAAAATTCAAGGCGATAGTTAATCAGGAGGAGCTACGAACGAATGAACGTCACACACTTGGAATGCGCCGCGTGCGGATCGCGCCACGAGGCACGGCGGTTGCACAACCTCTGCCGCGAGTGCGGCAAGCCGTTGTTGGTGCGTTACGATTTGGGGCGGGCCGCGCGGAGTTTGACGAAGGAAAGTCTGAAGGAGAGGGCGGCTGATTTATGGCGTTACCGGGAAGTATTGCCGGTGGAGGAAGCGGCGAACGTCGTCTCGCTCGGCGAAGGGTGGACGCCGCTCGTGCGCGCGTCGCGGCTCGGCGCGCGGCTCGGCATGACAGCGTTGTACGTCAAAGACGAGTCGCAGAATCCGACGCAGAGCTTCAAGGCGCGGGGCATGACAACCGCCGTCTCGATGGCGAAAGAGTTGGGCGTCAAGAAATTGGCCGTGCCGTCGGCGGGTAACGCGGCGGGCGCGCTGGCGGCCTACGCGGCACGCGCCGGAATGGAAGCGCACATCTTCATGCCGAAAGATACGCCGCGAGCGAACATCATCGAGTGCGAACAGACGGGCGCGCACGTCACCCTGATCGACGGTCTGATTACAGACTGCGGCGCGGAAGTCGCTCGGCGCAAAGAGGCGGAAGGATGGTTCGACGTTTCGACTTTGAAAGAGCCGTATCGCGTCGAGGGCAAAAAGACGCTGGGCTACGAAGTTGCGGAACAACTCGATTGGGAATTGCCGGATGTCATCATTTATCCGACCGGCGGCGGCACGGGGCTGATTGGCATGTGGAAAGCGTTTGACGAGATGGAACAAATGAGTTGGATCGATTCCAAGCGGCCACGGATGGTGACGGTGCAGGCCGCGGGTTGCGCGCCGATTGTTCGCGCCTTCGAGGGCAATCAGCGCTTCGCCGAAGAGTTCCCGAACGCGGCTACGACAGCCTCCGGCCTGCGCGTCCCGAAAGCGATTGGAGATTTTTTAATCCTTGATGCGCTGCGCGCTTCACACGGCACGGCCGTCTCGGTCACTGACGAAGAACTGATCGCGGCGACCAGAGAGATCGGCGCGGCCGAAGGCATCTTCGTCGCCCCCGAAGGCGCGGCCTGTCTGCCCGCGCTCAAGAAACTGCTCGCGTCGGGTGAGGTCAACGCGGACGAGCGTGTTGTCATCTTCAACACTGGCGCGGGCGTCAAATACTTGGAAAGTTTCTCATGAGTTGAATCTGGGCGCGCAGGCATTTTGACTGCCAAGCGGGCGGCTGAAGCTCGCTCTCGAAGTTACGCTACCACGCACGCCGAAGTTGGTGCGGCGCGCTCATGACAGGCAAGGAATCTAACGCTCCCGGCTGGAAGTTCTAAGTTAACATTTGGAGAGAGTGGCAATGAGAAGTCGTTTGCATAACATTTTATTTTGGGTTCACGTCAACGTGTTGGCCGTCCTCATCGTGTTGGCGATGTACGGGCTGGCGCGGGGGCAGGCGTCAAAGCAGGCCGCCACGAAGACAGATGCCGCCGTGCAGCAGCCGGCTAATTATGCGCGAATGGACGAGTTGCGGCGCGCGGGCGTGGACGCGCTCTACAATCTCGATTACGAGGGAGCGCGGACGCACTTTGCGGAGATCGCGCGGCTCTATCCGGATCACCCGGCGGGGCCACAGTTTCTGGCCGTCAGGCTGTGGCTGAAGACGCTCAACGAATCGCGCCGTTTGCAGTCGGGGCTGTACAACACCGAGTCTTTTTATAAAGAGTCGGAGGAGAAGACCGATCCGAAAGTGGTCGCGCAGTTTCGCGATCTGACCCGACACGCAAGGCTACTTGCCGAGGCGCGGCTGAAGAAGAATCCGAAGGACGTGGACGCGCTTTATTACCTCGGCTCAGTGCAGGGGCTGCGGGCCGCCTTCGCGGCGGCGGTCGAGCGCAGTTTTATGACGGCCTTGCGGACCGGCTCGGACTCGGTGGACAAGCACCGCGAAGTGCTCAAGCTCGATCCGGCCTTTCACGACGCGGGGCTGTCCGTCGGGATGTATGAGTACATCGCCGGCAGCATCCCGGCGATCTACAAGCCGGTGGCTTTTCTGTTGGGGACGCGCGGCTCGAAGAAGAAGGGGTTGGCGCTGATCGAGCGCGTCGTCGCCGAAGGCCAGTGGTCGCGCGACGAGGCGCGCGGCATCTTGATCATTTTTTACAAGCGCGAGCGGCGTTATGCGGACGCGCTCAAATACGCGCGCGAGTTGGCGGAGAAGTATCCGCGCAACTACCTGTTTAAGTTGGAGACAGCCGATGCTCTCGTCTCGCAGGCGGCTGTCGAGCGCAAGGCAGGCAACCAGACGGCGACAGCGGCGAATGAGCGCGAGGCGTTCGCGATGTTCGATGCGCTGTTGCGCGATAAGGCTTCGCGGGAAGCGGCGGCCCGCCAACTCGATCTGATTCATTATCAATACGGCGAGGCGCTCTTCGTCGCCGGGCAGACGGAGCGCGCGGCGAAGGAGTTTCTGGCGGCAGCGACCGTGGCGGGCGCGGAGAAGAATCTCGCGACCGTCGCGCACCTGCGGGCCGCGCAGTCGCTCGATCTGGCGGGCAAACGTAACGACGCGCTGGCCCAATATAAGCTGGTGCTCGCCAGCCCGAACGTCTATGACTCACACGAAGAAGCCAAGCGCGGGCTGAAAGAACCTTTCAAAAAAGTCGGCGACAAAGCCGAAGTCGAAGCGAGCAGCGGGCAGGAAGTGAGCACTACCGGCAATGAAGAATAACCAACCAACAAATGCGAATGGGACCAAGCAAACGCGCCCGCGCCGCTTGCTGCTGTGCCTCGACGGCGTGCCGCTCGAAGTGATTAAAGTGGCAAAGAGTCGCGGCTTATTTGCACAATTCGGCGAGCCGGCGGCGCTGCTCTCGCCGTTCCCGACGCTGACCAACATCGCGCTCTCGACGATGCTCGGCGCTTCGCCGCCGCTCGGCTACGAAAGCCTTTACTTCGACTGCGAGGCGCGGGAAACGCGCGGCGGCATTAAGAAGTACATCGGACGCCGCACGCCGGATAAAGTGCCTTCGTCGTACATGGACGAGTTAGATTATCAGGAGCCGCTGCCCTTTGAGTTTCTCGTTTATGTTGCGCCAAACGCCATCTGGCAGGCCGACATGCGCCGCTTCCGCGAACGCTTCCGCCGCGCGCCGCAGGATCGCGACTTCTTCGCCTTTCTCAAAGGCACGGACGGCCTGCTCCACATTCGCGGCCCTGAAAGGTTACAAGTCGCGTTGCAGTCGCTCGACAAAATTCTGACCGAGCTTCAAGACTGGTGCGGCCATGA
>JACCRA010000231.1 GCA_013813825.1 Pyrinomonadaceae bacterium
CGGCGTTGGTGGCGCTGAAGCCGTGTTCACTACCTGACCGCCGGCAACAACCGCCGCCGGAGATTTTTTTGGGACCCGAATATCGGTCTTAGTTTCTTCGATAGCAGACATTGTAATGAAGACCTAAGTAAGCATTTCCGGTGAGCAACCGCTTGAGCGAGACAGCGGCTGAAGGTTTCAGACCGTGCCATTAGCTAAAGTGACGCCATGATAGCTGATCACTTTGGCAGCGGCAACTCTTAATCTTAACAGTCAACTAACCCTCTCTTTCCTCCCCGCCCGCGTGTGCTATGATGGCGGCGAAAACGTCAGCGGCTGCCAATGATTGTCCGCTTTTCCACAAAACTTAATCGACGAGATACGCAGCCTGAAAAATCTTGTCCGTAGTTTTTTTGAGAGATGAACAGAAATATTATTTTTTCCATCGTTGGCCTCGGACTCGGCTTTTTCGTCGGTTTCCTATTAGCTAACAACATCAGTGGCGACCGTCGCGCGGTAACCCCAGACGCTGTGGCAAACGATACAACGAAAACGGCGAACGCACCGGCACCGCCGCTTGATCCGACCGCGACCAGTGGTGAATTACCGCCCGGTCATCCAGAAGTCAACGGTGGAGGCGGCACCACCTCCGCCGCCAACAAGAGTCCTGCCGCCTCGTCCGCGCAAGCCCAATCGGCGATGGAGGCGGCTGACCGCGCACCCAAAGATTTCAAGCAGCAGATGAATGCCGCCGCCATCTTTTACCAAGCCGGCGACTTCGACAAAGCCGCGCTGTATCTGCAACGCGCACTTGAAATTAACCCGAAAAGCGTGGACGCTTTGACCGCCCTCGGCAACACAAAATACGACACAAACGACTTCACCGGGGCGTCCATCTATTACGAACGCGCCCTCGCCCTAGAGCCGCGCAATGCCGACGTGCAGACTGACCTCGGCAACACTTACTTCCGCCGCACGCCGCCTGATTTCAAGCGGGCGATTGCCGAATACCGCAAAACGCTCGCCTTCGCTCCGAATTACGAAAAAGCCATACAGAATATGGGCGCGGCGGCTATTCAACTCCGCGATAAGAAGATTGCGAGCGAGGCCATCGAGAAACTCGCGGCCGTCAATCCACAGAATGCCGTCCTCGAATCTTTGCGCTCAAGCATCGAGACACTGCCTTAAAGTTTGTCGGCAATTTTGCACTTAAAACTAAAGCGACTGCCGGAAGATAAGCAGTCGCTTTAGTGTTTATCAGCTAATTTCGTCCATTAAAGGTTCGGGCTGGGCGGGAACTTCACGTAGGGCAGGCGCGTGTTGCGGACGAACACCTGATCCGAACGCATCTGCTCGGGCGGCGCATAGCCAGCGGCACCAGCGGAGCAGATGATGTCGTCCTGATCGATGCCGTCCCCGCTGATTCCGATAGCGCCCACTAATTCGCCGTTCTTATAGAGCGGCACGCCGCCAGCGAAAATCTGGAGGCCGTTCGCCAAGAGCGGAATCGTCGAACACCGCACATTCTCGCCGCCGAGCGCACGCAACAAATTATCTCTCAGGAGATCGAGTTGGAGGCCGACGTTGAAAGGACTCCAATCGCCCAGACCTGTGCTGAAAGCGCCCGGCGCGGTGTTATTGAGACCGTCCGGGAAGAGCGGGCGGTGCATAAAGCCTTCACCGCGCGCACTGAACGCAATCGAGCCGTTAAGCTGAATGCCGTCGGTCGCGGCGCGATCAACATAGCTGCCCATTCCCGCCCCGCGCAGCAGTGCCGCCGAGTTGTTTCGTGAGAAGAGCAGAGCGGAGCGCGCCTTCTGCCCGGACACGTCGAACCCGAAAACAGGCGCGTCGAAGGTGCGGAAGATGCCGAGAATGCGCCCTTCCGAATCGACAACAGTAATGGAGACGCGCGCCGCGCTGCCGAGCGGTCGCCGAATGGCCGCGCGCGTGCGGTCGGCCTGCTGCGCCGCTTGCGAGATAATTCTGGTCACGTCACTTGCCGTCAGAGCATTAGGCGAGCCGGTCATGGCTCCTGAAAACGGGAAGAATCTTGTATCAACCGCGCCGATGACGCCGCCCACGCTGCTCGGCACGAACTGTGAAGGCCGCGCGCCGCGAATCTGCGCCGGGAGCGGAACGCCCGGCAGGCTGGAAGTGACGAGCATTCCCGGCAAGTTCGCGAATGGAATCTGCGCCGACGCTAAGGGTTCGTTGACGTTGGCATAAGGCAGACCCACGCCATTGACGAGGATGAGATTGGCGCGAATATCCTCCGGCGGCTCGAATCCGCGCCCGGCCGCGACCGCAATCACTTCTTCAAAAGGCTGATCGAAATCCCTCGGATCGCGATCAACTATGTAGAGGCCGTCGCCTTCGATGCCAACCCCGCCGCTCGGCACGCCGTTTTTATAAATCGGGATGCCGCCGGGATCGCCCGACAGACCGAGCGGCAAACCGGGAACTTTCACGTCGGAGCACGGCAGCGACGAAAACTGCACGCCGTAGAGCGGGCCGCCGGGGCGGTTATCAACGCTGGGCGGGATGTGTTCTTGAATGATGAAGCCGGCGGTGCGCGGCGTGAAGGCGTTACCGGAAGTGCCAAATAGAGAGGGTGTGCCGGCCTTTGAGATGGCCGCGAGTTCGGCGGGCACGTCTAAATTCTCCAACCCCTGCCCGGCCGCGCCGACGCTTCTAATGCGCGTGGTGGCCGGCGCTCCGTTCATCCTGAACACGCCGAGCACATTGCCTTCCCTGTCAGTAACGGCGACCGTCACCGGACGATTCAGCGCGGCGGCGGCCGAGACGGCCTGACTGATGACGGTCCGCACGTCGTCGGCGGAAAGAATACCGGCCGTGAGCGGATTCGTGTTGGGCGTGGGCGCGGTCGCGGCGGGGGCCGGCGTGGGAACCGAGCCGGCATCGTCCGCCAGCCCGCCGCCCGTGTGACCGATGCCGACGCGCACGCGATTGCTGGCCGCTCCCCGGTAAGTCAGCCGGACTAACACATCGCCGACGTTCGCCATCCCGTCATGCAATTTGACGGTGACGGAATGCAGCCACGGCTGCCCCGGCACTTTACCGATGTGCTCAACCACGAGCGGATAGACGCGCCGTGCGCCGTCTTCGGCTTCGACGGTTAAAGCGGAAGGGCCGTCGGACGGATCGATATTCAAGGCATACAGTTGCAGGCGCGTGCGCCGGTCGCTGACGAACGGTGCGCGGGTCTCGAACGCGAATGGCCCGTTGAGGCGCGTCACGGAATCGAGCGCGATGGCGCGCGTCGAGTTGGCTTCGCTAATCAAGATCGGGCGCGTCGTTTGCGCGGACGAAACTTGTTCAAAAAAGACGGCGGCGACGGCGGCGAGCGAAAGCAACAGAGCACAAAGTGCGGCTTGACGTCGGCGTGTGAAAATTCCTGAGTTATTCATATGTCACAACGCGAAGGTTAAAGGTTAGAGTGAAAACCGCTTGCTTGATTGCGTGGGACTGCTGACGGAGCGCGCATAATTTACCACTTATCTTCATCTAGTCAAGATTATTTTACGGGACCCACGCCGGCTCAGGATTGACGGGCATCTTTTTTTTTACTCTTTCGATCCACACGCTTTTGACGAAACGTAACTCTTCCGTGAAGAATTTCGTTGCCCTGCCGACATATTTTGTGCTAAAAGGCAGACTCTCGCTTCGACTTGAAAACTCAAGACTACCGGCCACCAATCCCGAGTGGTTCGCATTTGCTTTTATTTTTTAAGACTTCACACACATCGCCTCCCGGCTTCAGAAACCGGGTGGCCTGAATCAAAGAGGCTCTTCATGTTCTCCCACAAGATTCAGTTCACAGTAATTGCTCGTC
>JACCRA010000242.1 GCA_013813825.1 Pyrinomonadaceae bacterium
CGTCCTCGATTACTCGTAACGAGCGCGCCGGCCTGCTCTTCGGCCGCCCGCGAGGCTGTGAAAGAACGCCGCGAGCTTGCCCTCGTCTAACTCTCCGTCGGTTCGCACGCCGCTGCACACGTCCACGCCAAAGGGACCAACCTCTCGGACGGCTCGTGCGATGTTGGCCGAATTCAACCCGCCGGCGAGGAACACTGGCACTAGCACGGCTTCACGAATCAGACGGCTGAGATTCCAATCGTGCGTGCGTCCCGTCCCTCCTAATTCCTTGACCGGCAACGACTGGTTCCCCGAATCCAGCAAAATCGCATCGACCCCGGCAGCCACCCGCACAGCTTCGTCGATAGCTTCCGGCCCGCTCACGTGGACGACCTGTACGAGCGCGATGCCCGGCAGCGCGCGGCGCAGTTCGTCGTAGCCTCCCGCCTCTAACCGATCACAGATTTGGATCGTGTTAGCGCCCGTTCGCTGCTGCTGCCTGATGATCGAGTTGGCGTCCTGTCGGCAGGTCAACAAGAAAGACGAAACCGCCGGCGGTACGCGGCGGGCAATCTCCCCGATTGAGGCCTCCGCGATCACACCGGGGCCACTCGGCATCTCTGAAACCAACCCGACGGCCGCCGCGCCATAACGGATCGCCAGCCAAGCCTCCGCCACGCTGCTGATGCAGCAAATCTTGACTCTCGGTTGATGCCAGGCTTCCACGTCTTAATCAAGGTAATAATAGTCTTCACTCATTTCTACTTTTTGAACTCAATCAAATCCCAAAGATTGCCGTATAAATCCGCGAACACGGCAACCGTTCCGTACTCCTCGTTTTTAGGTTTTCTGACAAAATTGATGCCTTGCGACTGCATATCTTTATAGTCTCTCCAAAAGTCATCGGTCTTCAAGAACAGAAAAACTCTCCCACCCGTCTGGTTTCCGATGCGGCTTCTCTGTTCTTCGCCGACTCCTTTCGCCAGCAATAAACAACATTCTCCCGCTCCCTTCGGTGCGACTACAACCCAACGCTTTGTTTCGCTCTGAACGGTGTCCTCTATCAGAGTGAAATTTAATTTCTCCGTATAAAATTTGATAGCTTCGTCATAGTCGTCTACCACCAAAGCAATATGCGCGATACTTTGTTTCATATTTTTTGTCTATAGGTGAGCCACGTATGTTTATGCCTAGAGGTGGGGCGCGTCACTGCTGTCATTCCTGTCAATCTTGTCTGTTCCCGGCGCGGCTCGCTTTAGGGGACGGTGGTGACGGTGGCGCCGACCACCGGGCTGAGGCGGATTGCGGCGTCCTGCCGGCGCGCGAGGCGGACGCGGACGCGGCGTTCGGCTGCTGTCCCCGGCGCGTTCGAGGTGTAGCTGATCGTGTAGGCGGTGCGAAGTTGCGCGACCACGTCATCGTAGGCCCGCTGCAACTCGTCGAAGCGGGTGATCGGGTAGAAGACTCCGCCGGATGTTTCGGCCAGCTTGCGTCCTTCCACGGCGGCGCGCGAGGTGAGCGAGAGATAACGCGTGCGCGTCGGATCGAGCGACTGTGCGGCGTCGCCGGTGGCGAGGGCGGGCGCGTTCCCGGCCGGGACCAGTCCCGAAGGCAAATAGAGCGGATAGACGAGCGCGCCTGATTCGATAGTCGCTTCGAGCACGGCGGCGAACGAGACGAACGAGCGATTGTCGTCGCCATCGGAGATGAGCACGACGGCGGTGCGCTCGCCGCGCAGGGGGCTGAGCGTGTGGACGAGCGTGTAGGCCAGCGCGTCATAGACGGCGGTGCCCCCGCCGGCCTCGATGTCCTTGACGCGCTCGGCCAGTTGCTGCCGGTCGGTCGTGAAATCGGAGATCAGTTGCACGTCGTCACGAAAGCTGAGGATCGCGATGCGATCCTGCGGGCTGACCGTGCGGAGAAAATCGAGCGCGGCCTTGCGGACGAAGTCGAGCCGCTCTTCGACGCTGCCCGAGACGTCCAACAGCAGCACGAGATTAAACGGCGTGTTGGCCGGCGACACTTCGCCGACAGGTCGCTGCTCGCCGTTCTCGTAAACGTCGAAGTCGGCGGCTGTCAGTCCTTTGATCGCGCGACCGTTGAGGTCTGTGACGCTCGCGTTGACGCGGATGAGTTGCGCGCCCGAGGCTGCCGCCGTCGCGGGACTGGCGGGGCGCTGGAAAGCGGCGAGGCTGGGCGCGGCGCGGCGCGGCGGCAGCGTCACTGCGTACTCGCCGACGAACTTGGGCGCGATGGTGCGAATCGCTTCAATCAAATCCTCGTTCCCGCTGCGAATGATGGCGCGCGCCGCGTCGGTCAGTTTCCGCTCGCGGAGATCGCTCGGAATAGTCGCCGGATCGACGCCGAAGAGAACGACGCCGCGCGCCGTCTCCAGATCGAGCCGCACGCGATCCTCGCGGCCAGCCTCTTTGTCGCCCAAGCGCCCCACTATCTCAAAGCGCCCGCCGCGCCGCTCTTTCACCTCTCCCAATTCGAGTTCGCTCACAAAACGCGGGCGGCTCGCCGTCCAACGAAAGCTATACTTCAGGGCGTTGGTCGGCACGTCAACGCGAATCGTCCCGGTGTCAGTTGAGACAGACACTTCGCGTAATGCTCCCGAAACGTCAACCGCGCCAGCGCCCGTCGCGACACGCACCTTCGAGCGCGCCGGCACGCGCAGGATGAGATCAATGCGACGACCGCCGCGCCCCTCGCCGCCCGGCGACGGCACCTCGATCTCGGTTGTGTTGTCCGATGCTTTAGCAATCACGTCTTGTTCGCCCACCGTCGCCGCGCCGCCGCCCGGCGCTTCCGCCCGCAACGAGATCGTCCGCCGTTCTTCGTCAATCGGCGCGGCCACGATGGTCACGCGCCCGCTATAATTCTTCACGACGATCTCGCCCCGCGCCGACGCATTCAGTTCGCGCTCGAAGCTCTGGCCGACACCGACACACGCGCACGCGGCTAGCAGCAACGCAGTCAGGCATAAACGTCTGAGCTGGCGGTTGACAAAATTTGGCGCGCGTCGGACGTGGCGAAGCAGGGTCAAATTGCGGTACAACATCACGCGCGATCTTGCCGAAACCGCACGCGCCGGTCAAGCGGGAAGCAAAGCCCCGACGCAACTCGAAAGATCCGAACTTGTCGCATAACGGCGAAAAGAATTTCCCCGCGCTCGAATCAGGGCGATTGCGCCTGCGTCAATTTATGGCGGCGGACCTCGCGGCGTTCGTCGCTTACCGTAACGATCCGCTCGTCGCGCGGTATCAAAGCTGGGAGACTTACGGCGAGCAGGAAGCAATCGAGTTTTTGCGTCATCAGGCGGACACGCGGCCGGGTGCGCCGGGCGAGTGGACGCAGTTCGCCGTCGAGTTGAAGGCGACGGGCGCGCTCGTCGGCGATTGCGCGTTGCACGTCAAGGCGGACGATGCGCGTCAAGGCGAGATCGGGTTCACGCTGGCGCGCGAGTATCAGGGGCGCGGCTACGCGGCGGAAGCAGTGGCGCGACTGCTGGACCACGTTTTCGCGGAGTTGCAACTGCATCGGGTGGTGGCGATCACGGATTGCGAAAACTCCGCGTCCGTCGCGCTACTCGAACGCTTAGGGCTACGGCGCGAGGGACATTTCATCCAGAACGTGTGGTTCAAAGGGCGTTGGGGCAATGAGTATTTGTACGCCGTGCTCGCCGACGAGTGGCGGGGGAGTGAAATGATGAATGCGAAATGATAAGTGATGAATAGAAGGCAGTTGCTCTCTGTTTTTATTTATTCTTCATCCATGCGTCTTCATCCTTGCTCTTGTGTCCTTTGTGATTAAGTTGTTCGTTCTGGAGCAAACGATTCGAGTCGGTAATCGAGAAGTTCGGTGCTCCATTGTAATCGTGCTGAGAAGACAGATGGCAACGACAAATTTCAAATGCTTACTTGCGATTTTCGTTGGAGTCTGGTTGCTGGTGATCACGCCTTGCGTTGCACAGCCAACTGTTTCAGCCAAAGTTGACGAGTTCATCAAAGCCGAAATGCGACGGCAACGCATTCCCGGACTTTCGCTCGCCGTCATTCGTGACGGGCGGGCGATTATTGCCAAAGGTTATGGTCTTGCTAACGTCGAGCATCAAATTTTGGTCAAACCCGACACTGTCTTTCAATCCGGTTCAATCGGCAAACAGTTTACGGCGACGGCGATAATGATACTCGTCGAAGAAGGCAAGCTCTCGCTCGACGACAAAATCAGCAAGCATTTCGCGGACACGCCCGAAAGCTGGAAAAATATCACCGTGCGGCATCTGCTCACGCACACTTCCGGGATGGCGGATTTTCCGCCCGACTTCGATTTGCGGCGCGACTACACGGAAGAAGAATTATTCGCTTACATTAAAGCAGTCCCGCTGGCCTATCAAACCGGTGCCAAATGGGATTACACCGCTTTCGGCTACGTGCTGTCGGGCATTCTCGTTCGCCGCCTTACCGGAAAGTTTTACGGTGATTTTTTGCAGGAGCGTGTCTTTCAGCCGCTCGGTATGAAGACGGCTCGCGTCATCTCGGAAGCCGACATCATTCCGAACCGTGCCGCCGGATACCGCCTCGTGGATGGCGATTTGAAAAATCAAGAATGGGTTTCGCCTTCAACGAACACGACCGCCGACGGCTCGCTTCATCACTCGATTCTCGATATGGCAAAGTGGGATGCCGCTCTCTACACCGACAAACCGCTCAAACAATCGAGCCTCGCGCAGATGTGGATGCCCGTCAACTTGAGCGACGGCACGACGAAGGCTTACGGTCTTGGCTGGGACACGGACGAAATACGTGGTCGTCGCATCGTCTATCACGGCGGCGCGTGGCAGGGTTTCAAATCCTTTATCGTCCGCTTTCCCGACGACAAACTGACCATTATCTTCTTCGCCAATTTGTGGCAGACGAATGAAATTAGACTCGCTCGCGGACTGATAGCGAAATTCTATCCCGAATTCGCGCTGCCTCTCGCCCAACCGCTTGAAGATAAAGAGCCGAAAGTAACCGCATCAGTCAGACGAGCTTTATTGCAGTTTGCCAAGGGCAAAGCCGACTCAAACCTTTTCACGCTTGAAGCGCGGGCTGAAATTTTCCCCAACCAAGCCGAACAAATCGGCAAGTAGCTGAACTTACTGAGTAATCCAATCGCAATAATTTATTCAAACGAATTGATCGAGCGCAGAGAGGAGAACGGACTACGAGTTTATCGTTATCTGCTTAATGACTTGGAGACGACTTTGTTCTGCACTGTAAAACTGACGAAAGACGGTAAAATCGCCAGCCTCCAATTGAGGTCGGAATAAGTTACGATTGCCGGGCTATAGAGTTTATCTAATGAGAATATACCGTTTTCAATCCATGCCGCACCAAACAAACCATTGAACGCGAGCTTGAAACGGCGACTTTCTTATCGCGCTACGCGGTTTCTTTCATCTTGCGTGTTGCGGTTTCGCGCCGCGCCCATTCAGACGTTAAAGGAGTTATTTCATGCGACAACGCTTAACGCGCTTTGGTTTTCTGTTCCTGATTTTGTTGATTGGGTCTGCCGTCGCGCCGGCGCAGACGCTCGAGGAAAAACTCAAAGAGATCGACGAGTATGCGGCGCGGGCGCGCGACGATTGGAAAGTGCCGGGCTTCGCGATGGCGATTGTGAAAGACGACAAGGTGGTGTGGGCCAAAGGTTACGGCGTGCGCGAGATGAACAAACTGGAGACGGTGGATGCGAATACGGTCTTCGCCATCGCGTCGAACTCGAAGGCGTTCACCGCCGCCGCGCTGGCCATCCTCGTTGATGAAGGCAAGGTCAAGTGGGACGATCCGGTGACGAAATACCTGCCGTGGTTCCAACTCTCCGATCCTTACGTCACGCGCGAATTGACCATCCGCGATCTGCTCTCGCACCGCAGCGGGCTGGCGACTTTCGGCGGCGATCTGCTGTGGTACAACACGACTTACGACCGCGCCGAAATTCTGCGCCGCATCCGTTACCTGAAACCGACTTCGAGTTTCCGCTCGGCTTACGGCTACCAGAACATCATGTTCCTCGCGGCCGGCGAAGTGGTCGCCGCCGTCACCGGCCAAACGTGGGACCAATTTCTGCAAGCGCGCGTCTTCACACCGCTCGGCATGAAGCACACTTCGACGAGTATTAAAGTCTTTCAGCCCGGCGGCAACGTCGCGACGCCGCACAACGAGTTGGACGGGCGCTTGCGCGTCGTCCGCTACAGTAACAGCGACGGGTCGGGCGGCGCGGCGGCGATCAACTCCAGTGTCAGCGATCTGGCGCAGTGGATGCGCCTGCAACTCGGCCGCGGGAAGTACGACGGCAAGCAGATTTTCAGCCCCGCCGTCTCGCGCCAGATGTGGACGCCGCACACGATCATCCCCTTGAGCGAGGCGAGCGAAAAATTCAACCCGACGCGCCACTTCCGCGCCTACGGCCTCGGCTGGTCTCTGAGCGACTACCACGGGCGCAAGATCGTGGAGCACGGCGGCGCGCTCGACGGAATGCTCTCGCAGACCGGCCTGATGCCCGAAGAGAATCTCGGCGTCGTCGTCCTCACCAACAGCGAGACGGCGCTGCCCTCGCTGATGATGAACAAGGTGCTCGACGTGTTCCTCGGCGTCCCCCGGCGCGATTGGAGCGCGGAGATTTTAGAACGCACGAAGCAAGGCAAAATCGCCGTCGAGGCCGCCGCGAAAAAAATTGAGGACGCTCGCGTGCAGGGAACCAAGCCTTCGCTCGCCACGTCGGCCTACGCCGGCGCTTACGGCGGCGACCTCTACGGCGAGGCGAAAGTGACGGAGGAGAATGGCCGGCTCGTGCTGCGGCTTACGCCCGCGCCAAATTTCGTCGGCGATTTGGAGCACTGGCAATATGACACTTTCCGCGTCAAGTGGCGCGACAGCGTCAACTACCCGTTCCCGCGCGGCTTCGTCACTTTCGTCCTCAACGCGCAAGGGCAGATCGCCGAGATGAAGATCGACGTGCCGAATCCCGATTTTGACTTTAAGGAGTTGGAACTAAAGCGCACCGCTGCCGTTGCCGGTAAATAATTTCGCACGTCTCCCTCACAAAATCTGTCGGGACACGGGGCGGCAGTTGGCGTCAGAAACAAGAGAGGGCTGAATGATGAGTATGTCCGGCAAAACTTTCGCTCTGCTTTTGGCGCTGCTGTCCGCCCTGTCTGCTAAGGGACACAGGCCGGTCGCGTTCGTCTCACGCCCGGCCAATTCGTCGCCTGTCACAACGCCCATGCGCGAGTTGACGGCGACCACTACCACCACCATCGACGCTGATCTCTTCGGGGCAGCGAAACAGAACGCAACGCTGCAAAACGACCTCAACTGGACGTTCGGCAAAAAACAGCAACGCGGCTGGTCTATCTACGTCCCGCTGATCTCGCGCCTTATCGGCACCGAAGCCGGCACCGAATCAACCGACTTCGCCGCCGCCCTCTATCGCTGGCAGCGCACCAACAACCTCACGCCAAACGGCATCCTCGGCGGTGAAACAATGTACCGCATGATCCAAACTTGGCAGGCAGCACGCCTGCAAAATCGCACACCCGCGCGTGACGATCAACTCATTACCGTTCCTGCCTCCGAGTTTTACGACGCCTCGCGTCCCGACGAACAACGGCGCATCGAACGCAGCACTTATGCCGCCTATCAACGCCTACTCGCCGCCGCCGCCACTGCCGGCGCGGCCGAAGGCAGCCACTTGAAAATCATCTCTGCCCACCGCTCGCGCGAGTATCAGGATAACCTGCGCCGCAAAGACCCGCAGGCGGGCAGCGCCGGCCTCGCCATCAACAGCCCCCACTTCACCGGCCGCGCCCTCGATCTCTACGTCGGTGGCGATCCCGTGGACACGAAGGATGCCAACCGCTCTATCCAAGTCCGCACCCGTACCTACCTCTGGCTCGTCAAAAACGCCGAACACTTCGGCTTCCGCCCTTATCCTTATGAACCGTGGCATTGGGAATATATGGGCAATTGAGTTGTTGACGCGGCACTTCACGCGCAGGTTCGCTCCCGCCTGCGATCAGGTGTAAAGTCTTCCCATGAAAAAAGAAATGGAAGTTGAGACGCCGGGGCCGCAGGAACCGGTCATCAGTCAGGCTAAGGCGGCCGAGTTGTGCGGGATGACGCGGGCGGCGATTTACGACATCGTGCGGCGCGGCGAATTCCGCTCGGTGGAAGTGGAGGGGCGGGAGCTAGTCTATCTCAAGGAAGTCGAGTCCTTCGCAAAAAGTAGAAAATAGCAGTGCGGTCACGCCGGGCGTGGAGACGTGAAGGTCTGCCGAGAAGAAGCGCCCGCCGTTACAACACTTTCGGCGGAAGTTGGCTGCTGTTGACTTTAGTCTGTGGTTCCTCGTGAGTGATAGTAAAGGGGACCAAGCCCTGCTTGACTTCTTCGAGGGCGATGCTTGTATTCCTGCGCTTTAGCGGATTGACTTCGATCCGCGGGTGCGAGCCGCGCTGAAGCTGCTTGCTCCTTAAAGCCGCCACGACGATCAGCCGGAATCTGGAATCTATTCCCGGCCAAGTGTCTTCTTCCTCGACGGCGTTCGCGCCGCTGTTGTAACCATTTTTGTTTGCTTCAATCATCAGGTGTCTTGGTTCTCGTCTTCTGTTTGCGCCTGAGAAGTGCGTTATCGTTCGACGCGCTGCTTAGACGGCTGTTAAAGAATCTCGATCGTATAAAACATAGCCGTCAACGCGAAGGCAGCGATGGCGACGCCGTGGAGACAACCCGCCGCCAATTAGTGGCAATAAGGGCAGTTGACCTCACGCAGTCGTAATCTCGCTCGACAATGGCGGCAGTACGTTTTCATCCTCTCCCTACTCTTATTATCGCGTCTATTGCCGGCTGCGCCGTTTCTGCTACCGCTGGCTCGACCCACGCGACCACCCGGTTCCCGCGCAACTCAGGCACCGGCCGGCGGTGCTGCGTCTGCCGCTGCCCCCGCATGGCTCACACTGCTCCGAAGGCTGGGTGACGAGGATGTGTCCCTTTCCGCCGCAAACGAGGCACGACATCATGTATCCGAGCGAGACGGACTGCCGGCCTGTCCCCGCGCACGTCGCGCACGTCGCCGGCGCATAACTGTTCTGCTGCTGCGGGCGGCTCACTTGACACCATCCTTCGGCGGCGAGGTGACAACATTCGGGCCGGCAAGACATGCTCCAAGCAAGGAGGCGCGTCTGCGGCCCCGTCGCCGACTAATCATCGGGACAAGACACTCGCTGCCAGTTAATGTTTGACGGACTATGCTTGTGAACGTCAGAAGACGCCTCCTTAGTGGTCGTGTTTGGAAAACAACAGACGGCACTAGGAGAAGGTCGGCGGGCGCAAATCCTGATGTCGACAGTAGGTTTTCTAAAGATCAGTTCAATGACTGACAGAAAGAGTGTACCACACATGCGTCCGGCGGCCTCTGCTCGAACGGTTCGGTTCCGCCTCTACCCTGACAAGCTGTGGCGCTGTCAGTACGCGTGGAGACAAAAAAGTGCGCCGCGATGATGAGGCAGAGCGCGGCGCATCCGTGTTAATGATTAGCTGGCAGATTAAACCGCCGGCGGTCGGCGGCGGCCATGTCTATTCTTCAGTTGCCTGATCTGGTTTTTTGTCCCCGGCGTTTCGTCTGTTTCCCTCCGCCCAAGACCGGCATTATCCGCCCGGCTTCGAGCGCGCGCCCAGCCTCGATGCTCTCGACGCTGACGACGAACATTTGGTCTCGTCGTTTGACGCGCGCAAGCAGTGCTTCGATCAACTGATCGTCCACCCGCGACATGTCCACGCCGCTCGACTTCAATTCATCGCGGACGCGCAACGGGATATTCGTTTGACGGTCGTAAAAGTCGTGATACAGGTAAAGCACGCCGCCCTCGATCACCTGCGTGTCATAGCTGATGTCCACGACAAGCGGCTCGTCCAACTTAGCGACGAGCGTGCGCTTGGTCTGTTTAGCGCGGGCGATCTCGGTGGCTGTGACAGGGGCGGAGCGGGCGGCGACGATCTTCTCGGCCAAGTCGTAGAGGTCGCCGCGTAGCATCCGAATGCAGCCATGTGAGACGAGGTTGCCGAGATCGGTCGGTGCCGCGGCCTGATGAATCAGATAGCTGTAGCCGAGCGGAATTTTCAGTTTACCGAGCGGGTTGCGCGGATCGCTCGCTTTGATAACTTGGCCGGGGCGGACACCTTTGTGCCCGGCCACCCATTCGCTCTCAGGCGGTATCCATGTCGGGTTCCAGATGACTTCAGTCGCCTCGCGCTTGCCGATGATGATTGGAAAGTCTTTCATCCCGACGCCGATGCGGTAGGTCTTCACTTCCCTGTCATTCTGCCACAGCGTCAGGCGAAAGGCCGGCACGTCGACGCTGATGCGGATGTCGGGCTGTCCCGCCTCGAACTCCGCCCGCTCGATCCGCCCGCCAGTAAACTTGTCCGAGCGCGTTGACTCGAAGTTGCGATTCAGGCGTTGGTATAGAGTCCCGCCATCATCACCGTTATTCGTCGCCACTATGCGCGGGCGCGCCGCGGGCTGTGCCGAGACGACGGTCTGCGACGAGCAGACGAACATGGCAAGCATCACGGTTAGTAAAAGTTGTAAACGTCGCTTCATCAATTCATCCCTTTTCCGCCGCGCCTGATTCCCAGCGCGCGTCGAGCCGCTCGGCTTCCGCGCCGGCCTCAACTTCAAGGCAGCGCCAATTGGAAATTCTCGCCGGCAAGATAGTTGTCTTAAATTTTCCGTCAGGGGAGTTGGTAGAAAAGATTATACTGCCCGCGCACTGGAACGCGCGAACAGCCTCGCGCTTTTTCAGGTCACGTCCTCGCTGTCAAAATAATTCCCCATCACTTACGGCGACGGAGGTCGCCACAGCACGAATGAATCGCGACGAAGCATTGCGGCGTCTGAACTTGCTGGTCGGGAAAGATTTGCGCCCGCTCGCCGACCGCTTCGGCGTGCCGGTGTGGAAGAACGGCAGAAAAAATAAGGGCTGGGCCGGACACGTCTTGGAGCGGTATCTCGGCCTCGCGCAGAACTCGCGCCCGACGGCCGACTTCGGCACGTGGGACTTGAAACTCGTCTCGCTCCGGCGCGCGGCGGACGACACCGTGCGGGTTAAAGAGTCGATGGCGATAGCGATGCTGGAGCCGACCGAAGTCGTCTCTAACCGTTTCGAGGATAGTCACCTCTACGACAAATTTCGCAGCCTGATCGTCGCCGGCCGCATCTTCGAGAACGAGCAGGACGCTTCATCAATCCTGCACTCCGCCGTCAAGTTCGACCTGGATGAGCCGCGGATTTTCCGGCAAGTCCGTGATGATTTCGAATTGATCCGCGAGACGATTCGCGCGCAAGGATTTGGCGCGCTCTCCGGCGAACTCGGCGCGCTGATTCAATCGCGCACCAAAGGGCGCGGCCACGGCAGCAGCTCGCGCGCCTTTTACGCCCGCGTCCGCTTCGTCGCTCATATGCTCAACCTACACAAGTTGGCCTCGATGCCGCGTGTCGTGGCGGAGGATAGCGTGGCATGACCTCTCATTAGTTTAATCTTCCGCTCTGACGTTGAGCGCTTTGAGTTAATTCCCGCCGCCGCGTAGCCAGAAGTAGAGCGCCTGCGCGACGCCGAGGAAGAGACCGATGACGGCCCCGAAGAGTTCGATCTTGCGGAGGTGCTGCTGCGCGACGGAGAGGACGAGCGTTTCCAGTTTCTCCACGGGATAGCCGGCGACTTTGTCGCGGACGATGCCGCCAATGTCGAACTCTTTGATCGCGACGGGCAGGCGTTCGCGCGCCGTTTCCGTGATGCGCGCGGTGAGGGCGCGCTGGGCGCGCTCGACGGTCTGGGCCGGCAGGTGATCGGAGATGCGGCCGATGGGCGCGACCAGTAGGCGCTCGATCTGCGCGCTGAGAATACCGTTCAGTGTCCGCGCCGTCTCCTCGCGGATGAGCACGCCGAGCATCGCTCTGGACAGAAAGCCCTTGAGCTTCTCCGCCGAGTCCGGGTTGGCGTGCTCCAAGACGGCGCGCAACGTGTGAGGACGGACACGCGCGAGAGCGTCGGTCGTATAAGAAGAAACAGTCGTCGCCAACTCCGCGCCGCGCCCGATGGCGAGCAGGCGCGTCGCGATCTGCTCTTTAATCAATTCCAGCTTGGCCGGCTCGATGCGGCCGACCAGTTCTTCGAGCGGCTTCGAGAGGACGCTGTCAATCGTCGCGTCGAGAAAAGCCTCGGCCTCTTCGACGAAAGCCGCGCCGCGCAGAAACTCTTCGACGCGGCGCGGCAGCGTCTTGTTCACCAACTCGTCCACTTCGTGGTGAATGCGGTCGCGCGAGACGAAGATTTTTTTGAAGAAGCTGAGTTGGCCGTAATAGTCGTCCACTTCGCGCTTGATTAACGCGCCGATCTGCGTGCGCGTTTTCGGGTTGGCGGCAATCTCGCTCAAATGTTCGACGATGGGACCAAGCTGGCTATCGATCCGCTCTTTCAGGAGCGCGACCGTCTCCGGCGTGAACAGTTCGGCGAGCGTCGCCTGACTGTGCGCCAATTCGTCCACACGGGCGGAGACGAAGTCGCGCACCCGCTGCCCGAAGCCGCGCTCGTTGACGATGTTGTGAAAGCGGCTCTCGACAAAGTCGATGACCTGCGCGTAAGTCGCATCATCAAGCACGTCGCTCAAGCGCCGCGCCAGCACTTCATCAACGCGGCGGTCAATGAAGTTATTAACCGCCTCTGCCGTCTCCTCGCTGCGGAGAACGCCGGCGATGTAATCGGCGAGGCGCAGTTGCAGGGCGGAGATGGCGTCGAGGACGGGCGCGCGGACGGAAGCCGGCAGGGCGTCGAGAAACGAGGCGTGCGGCGTGTCGAGCAGATCGCTCGTGTACGAAGTGACCAAATCTTCAACTTTGCGTTGGAAGAAGTTGGTCTCGA
Source organism: Pyrinomonadaceae bacterium (assembly GCA_013813825.1). GTDB lineage: Bacteria > Acidobacteriota > Blastocatellia > Pyrinomonadales > Pyrinomonadaceae > JACCRA01. The sequence continues at coordinate 12,942 of JACCRA010000242.1, forward strand.
AAAGAGCGTCGATGACCGTCTCTTGCGAGACGAGTTCGTTGCCGACGGCGTTGCCGATGGTCTGCGCGAGGCGCTCGCGGTGGCGCGGGATCATGCCCTGCGGCCAGACGGTGAGACCGAACAGCTTGACGGATCGGTGCGGCCGGAACAGCATTCGCACCGCCAGCCACGCGGCCCCGTAGCCGTGCATCGTCGCAAACACGATCAGCCCTAACAACTCTAAAGCGAGACGGAGATTGAGAGGCGGTAGTTGCATAATGTCGCGCTGTACTGCTTTCGCGAGATGCTAAACGGTGGAGGTGAGCGGCGTCAAACTTGGGATTGTGCCTCATCGAACTTCATTTGAGGTGTAATGTGGTGCACAACGAAATTTGAGTTATGTTCTCACAGCCTATCGGCTAATGCGAAACGGAGAGGCCACTGAGTCTTCGCAACTCACGTGGCCTCTTTGTTAGTTCATGAGTGATCCATGAACTTTGCTCTGCTCCAATTCAACTCTCTCACAATGCTCATTACGGAGCGAAGTAGCCGGTCAGATCGGCAATGAAGTCCGTACTCGTGGAAGCGTAGATGTTGAACGCTCCGTCGCTGCCTAACCCGACTGTAAAAGCGTTGGGTACAATCTGTCCGGGCACGTAGTTGAGGTTCGAGACGGTCGGCTGTGCCGCTCCACTTGGATACAGCGTGATAAAGCCCGGGCCGGTGTTGGTCGCGTTGTTAACCACTGTGGCATTGCCCGAGACGGCCTGTGCCGTGGCGGGAATGGTCGCTCCACCGCAGGTCGTGCGCGCCAGTTCGGCGCGGACGCCTCCCCCCGCCAGCGGGGTGCCCGGCGCGTCGCAGGCTGGTTGTCCGGGACGTGTATCGAGTAGCCGGACGGGAGAACTCAGCGGAAAGTAAAGCAGTCCGGTGCCGTTCACGTCCGACGCCTCCGTGCTGTAGTAGCCCGTGATGTCCACAATGAAGTGAGTCGAAGACGAAGCGTAGATGTTAAAGGCTCCGTCACCACCCAATCCGACCGTAAAGGCGTTGGGCACTACCTGATCGGCCACATAATTGAGGTTTGAGACGGTCGGTCGTGCCACCCCGCTCGGATACAGCGTGATGAAGCCGCCTGTCGCCCCCGGCACGTTGTTGACGACGGTCGCGTTGCCGACGATCACTTGAGCGGTCGTGGGGATGACCGCTCCGTTGCAGATGACGCGCGCCGTCTCGGTGCGCGCGGCGTCACCAGTGAGCGGCACGCCGGGGGCATCACACGCAGTTTCTCCGGGTCTGGTATCCAACAAGCGAATCGGATTCGGCAACGGATGATAGAAGAGGCCGCCCGCGCCCGGCGGGGCGTAGTAGCCCGTCACGTCCACGATGAAGTGAGTGGAGGACGAAGCGTAGATGTTGAGCGCTCCGTCACCGCCGAGTCCGACGGTGAAGGCGTTGGGCACCACTTGTCCCGGCACGTAGTTGAGGTTCGAGACGGTCGGCAGCGTTGCTCCGCTCGGATACAGCGTGATGAAGCCGTCGGTCGCACCGGCCGCGGTGTTGACGACCGTCGCGTTGCCGACGACGGCGAGCGCGCTTGATGGAATCCCGCTGCACGCGGTACGCGCCGGCTGGGTGCGCGTCGCGCCACCGGCGAGCGGCGTACCCGGCGTATCGCAGGCCGGCTCACCGGGTCTGGTGTCGAGCAAGCGGACGGGGTTCGGTAGTGGATAGTATTGCAATCCGGCCGTGATGGTGCTGCCGGCCTGCGTTACGGCGTGCGTGTCGGTGAAC
>JACCRA010000269.1 GCA_013813825.1 Pyrinomonadaceae bacterium
ACCCGGTGTGCGGCCCCTCGCCCACCGAAATCAGATTCCCCGAATGCAGAATCGTGTTGTGGTCCACCGTGATGTCTTGAGCCGTGCGCGTCATCATCAGGAATTCGCCGCGCCCGTTCCACGCCCCACCGTCAATGTCCTCGAACAAGTTGTTGCGAATCGTGATGCGCTTCGTCTGTTCGCTCGGAAAGTAATAATCCACACCGAGGATCATAATGCCGGCGCCGGCGTGACGCACGATATTATTGGTAAACTGCACATCTTCGATCACGCACCAGTTGCACCCGCCCGACTGATTCCTGACCGTGAATAAAATCGCTTCGCCCGTCTGCGCCTGCCCCCAGTTGTTCTCAAACACGTTGCCGTCAATGATGACCCGCCGCGCGTTCTTGAGTTCAAACAAGTTCTTCACGCCCCACCCTTCCGCTCTCCACTGAACTGGCTTGGCGAAGTGGTTGCGGCGAATCTCGATGTCGGCCGGCACCAGATTGGCTATCGACGGGTCGTCGCCGCCGAAGATGACGTTCTCGCCCGCGCCTTCCAAGTAGTTGTTCAGCAGCCGGAAGGGGCCGGGGCCGTTGTTGCCGCCCACGGCTTGTGAGTCAAAGCCGCGCGCTTTGAAGTCGGAGACGTGCGAGTTGGTGAGGTCCGTATGGGCGCTGTTGAGCAGGATGCCGCGGATGACTTCCTGACCGGGGAAGGCGTGGACATAGCAGCGGTCAAAGGAGAGATGGTGCGGCACTTCGTCGAGACTGTCCTGCTCCGCGCCGAAACTGCCTAATTGGATTACCTGATAGAGAAAGGCTTTGTCGTCGATAGGAGCGAACTCGATGTTCTCAAAGCGGTAGTGGTGCGCGCCCGGCGCGGCTTTTAAGGCTGGCTGCCCGCGACCGGGCGAAAGTATTTTGGGCATCTGGGGCGCGTCCGACGGGCTAACACGGACGCCTTCAGCGCGAGGCATCCGCGAAGAGGCTGAAGAGCGAACGGTAATGAACTCGGCTCCCGGCTTGACGGGCAGGATGAACGTGCCGGTAAACGAGGCTCCGGCTTCCAACTCGATGATGTCACCCGGCCGCGCCGCGTCCAACGCCGCTTGGAAGTTGCCACGGGCTTTGACGCTGGTCACCTTCCCGCTTGACGCCGGTGCAGGGGTGTCTGTCGCCCGGCGCGGACGCACCTGCACCGCTGGCTCGCGCCGCCCGCGCTGCGCCCAAACGATGACCAGCCCTAGCAGTATGAACAGTGAGACAAAGAGCACGACGAAGAATCTGACGCTTCCCTGCCGCCGAATCTGTTTTTTCACACGCCATCTCGATTCGTGATTCACGTCGCTCATGCCAACCTCATCTTCGAGACCACATTCAGTGATAACGAATCCGGTAATAGAGTAGCTTGGGGTATTCCAGAGCCACAACACGCCACCCATGCGGACGCAGCCACCACGTCAGCGGAAGCGGCGACTGCCGCCCCGGCGGTGGGGCGTCGATGCCGATCTCGATGCCGCCCTCCTCGCGAAAGACACGGCCCAACGTCCAGCCGGCCCGGCGCGTGTGATAGGGGGAAGTGACGACTAAGAAGGAGCGCACGCCTTTCGTCGCGGCATATTGGCGCAAGGCCAGAGCTTCCGCGAAAGTCCCCGAAAGGGGTTGCGGCAAAACATCTATCTTGTCCGCCGGCACACCCGCCCGCCGCAACTCCTCGACCGCGCGCTCGTGGTAAAACGGGTTACGCCGCTTCTCCCGCGACCAGCCGCCGCGTTGATTATCATTAGTCAGGACGATGCGCGCCGCCCGCCCCTGATGAAAGAGTTGCGCCGCCCATTGCGTGCGCTCAACGTAAGCCGCCGACCCGCCGAGGACGACTATGACATCGGCCCGCGGCAACGCCGCGAGCCGGATGAGCGCCCGGGCCGCGCCCCACGCCAGCGCACTCCACACGACGAGCAGCGATAGGATGAGGGGCCAAGCCCGGAAGAGCCGGCGACGGCGAACCATCCATCTCCGCAGATGCTGCGTGGCGGACACCTGACTTCCTCCGCCGCGCGGCCGGGCGCGGCGGGCTACCAGCAAATTCCCTCATACGTGCCCACCGTCAAACGCTCATCGAAGAGCCTGACCAAGTCGATCACTTTCTGCTCGCCGCGGAGTTGTGCTTCGATCTCGCGAAACTCTTCGGCCTTGTTGCCGATGATCAGCACGTCGGAATTGTCCACTACTTCTTTGACGCTCGCGCGCATGAGCTGTGAGATGTGCGGAATCTCGCGTTCGATGTATTCCTTGTTGGCTCCGAAGAGACGGGCCAGCGAAACATCGCGATCATAGATCGACAACTGCATCCCCTTGCCGATCAGCGCCTCGATCAGTGTCACCATCGGAGACTCGCGCAAGTCGTCCGTCCCGGCCTTAAAACTGAAGCCGAGAATGCCGATCCGCTTGCGCCCGGTACGCATCACCATGTCGAAGGCGCGCTCGACTTGCCGGCGGTTGCTCGGCAGGATCGACGACAATACCGGCACGTCAACGTCCAGTTCCTTCGCCTTGTAAGTAATCGCGCGCAAATCCTTTGGCAGGCACGAGCCTCCGAAAGCGAATCCGGGCTTCAGATAGTAAGGCGAGAGGTTGAGCTTGGTATCCTGACAGAAGACATCCATCACCTGATGGCTGTCGATGCCCAATTCTTTGCAGATATTGCCGATCTCGTTGGCGAAGCTAACCTTCAGCGCGTGGAAACAGTTGCAGGCGTACTTGACCATCTCCGCCGCTTTGATGCCGGTCACATAAAGCGGAGCGTCGATGTGCGCATACAGTTGCCGGAGAACCGTTGCGACTTCCTCTTCGTCAGCGCCGATCAGGGTGAAGGGCGGAGCGTAAAAATCCTTGAGCGAGGTGCCTTCGCGTAAAAACTCGGGGTTGATGCAGATGCCAAAATCGCGCCCGGCTTTTTGGCCCGAATGCATTTCCAGCGCCGGGATAACGACGCCCTCAATCGTCCCCGGCAGCATTGTGCTACGAATAACGATGGTATGCCGCGTGCGCTTGGTCCCCAGAGCCGCCCCGATGTCTTCGCAGACCCGCTTGACGTAATCGAGATCGAGGCTGCCATTCGCGTTGCTCGGCGTGCCAACGCAGATCAGCGAGAGTTCGGAATCGTGGATCGCCCCGGCGGCATCCGTCGTCGCGCGCAGTCTTTGAGCTTGCACCATCTCCGCGATCAACTCGCCGATGCCAGCCTCAACAATCGGGCTGTGGCCGTTGTTGATGATGTCTATTTTCGTTTGACTAACATCGACGCCAATCACTTCGTGTCCGTCCTTCGCGAAACACGCCGCCGACACGCACCCGACATAACCCAAACCAAACACACTCAGTTTCATTATCGTCCTCGATGATATTTTTCGCGCGAACTCATCGCGCCTTGATCCGAATCGAAAAGAGGTAAACTCGCGTCGCGGCAACGGTTCGGGCGCGGCAGGAAAAACCGACTTCCGCGATGTGAGTTTATCCTTGCGGCGTGCCCCGTGCCCCCAGCATGGTTGAGCGAAATTTCTGATAGCCCCAGTTGCCCAGCGCCTTCTTGGCGACGCTCAACATCGCCTCCTGTGCCTGACGTTTTAGCAACTTCTCCCCACGACAATACCGTTCAAACTCCGAAAGTGAAGTGTCGCGCATGACGGCGACACGCGACAGGCGAAATCGATCCGTTGTCCGGTGGTTCGCGCTGACGCGGCTGGTGGCGACCGATTCGTAACCGGCGTCGCGCGCCACTTGCGCGACCCGCCGATTCCAACGCCCGCCGGGACAGGAGAAGTGCGCGACGCGCTTGCCGATCAACTGCTCTAACTGCTCTTTCGCCACGACGATTTCAATGTGCAATTGATCAAGCGGCAGATCGAGCAGCAAACGATGGCTCATCGAATGACACCCGATCTCGAAGCCGAGCGCAGCCAGTTCCAGCAATTGGCTTTTCGTCAAATAGCCGCGCCGCCCGATGTGCCCGGTGGTGACGTAGAACGTCGCATTGTAATTGTGCTCTCGCAACAGCGGCGCGGCCACCGTCAGATCAGTCTCGCAACCGTCATCAAAAGTGGTTACGACGCGAGAAACTGGTGTCTCTTGATCGGGAGCTAAGGCATCCGTGACGTTCAGCCCTAAAAAATTACCGGCCCGGAGTCGGGCCAGTTGCGCGCGGAAATTGGCTATCGTCACCACGTAGCGCGCGTATCCCGGAGCGTCGTCGATCAATTCGCGCCCCGGCGACTGAATCTCGTGATACATCAAATAAACGATGCCTGTGCTCATCAAAATATCCTTCGCAGTTGGGCCTTAACCGGCGCGGGGAGGTTCGAGCCGATGCGCCCGCTCATCTTTTTAGCCTGCTTCAAAAACTGCCGCAGTTGATGGTAACGCTCGTTCGTCGCCCGGAATTTCGCCAACGACGCCGCCGGCACTTGAC
>JACCRA010000278.1 GCA_013813825.1 Pyrinomonadaceae bacterium
GGTCTTCAGCGCCGGCTTCAAAAACCTGTTCGAGAATTGAAAGGTAAGCCGCATTTTCCGGCGCGAGCGCCAGCGCGCGGCGGATAGCGATGAGGGCTTCGGGAGCGCGGTTTTCACGCAACAGAACTTCCGCCAGACGGGCGGCGGCGGCAGCCGGATTCAGTTCCCGCCCGCCCGTGATCACTTCGTAAAAGCGCGCGTCCACGCCCGCCGCGCCCGCCGCCCAGCGCGTCAGCGAGGCGACGGCCTCGGCCTTGCGCCCGGTTAAGAGGTAGAACTCGCCAAGTAAGGCATGAGCCTCCGCGTCGTTGGGAGCGAGGCGCACGACTTCGCGCAGTTCAGCAATCGACTGCTCGGCCGCCGCGCGATTAAAACGGCTCTCGTCCAGCCCGGCCTTTAACGCGAAGATGCGCGCGAGCAGGCGGTGTCCGCCGAAGTTGTTCGGATCGATCCGCGTGGCAGCGGCGGCGAATTGTTGCGCTGCTTCGAGGTCGTTGAGGAACAGGAAATGAATTTCGGCCTGCGCGGTCTGCGCTTCGGCAAGCGTCGGATCGAGTTCGCCCGCCTGTTTGAAAGCCTGTTGCGCGAGTTGCAGGCCTTCACGACTAACACGGCCGGAGCTACGCGCACGGCTGTAGTAACGCTGGCCCTCAAGCAGTTTGGCGTAAGCCTTCGCGCGTTGTTCGCGCGGCGTGATCGGCGTGGGCTGAACCAGCGTGGTGGCAACGGTCGGCGGCAAACTCTGCGTCGCCGCCGGCAAGCCTTGCGGCAGCGCTGGAGTCGTTGACGGCGATTGGTTCCCTTGCGCGCGCGTTTCGCTGACGGCCGCAAAAGAGAGGACGCAGGCGCAGGCCGCACAACGAGCGAGAGCGCGGACGGAAAAATTCACGCTGGTGTTCCTTTCGCGGGAGGCGCGGCGGAGCCGGCCTCATCAGCCGGCTGTCGGGTGGAGGCGACGACACGCTGCCAAGCAGAGCGACGCGGATAGCAATAAAACAGCACGGCCACGGCGATGATCGCAGCGTTACGCATGTTGGACACGTCGTTGTACATCGCGGTCAATATGTAACCGAGAATCGAGATTGCGCCGCCGAGCAGCGCCACGCGCATCGTCGTCTTTTGCAAAGTTGCCAGCAGTGCCGAGACGCCTTTCAACGCGGCGATGTCTTGCAAGCGGATGGCCGTAAACTTCGCCCGCCGCAAGGCGACGGCACCGAGTCCGAGGAACAGAATCACGACCCAGATGATGCCGTAATTGACGGGACTGCGGAGGCCGGAGGGGAGTGTGGGGAGTACGCCCGCAAACGCCAGCGCCGTCAGCAGGACGGTCAACGCAAGCATCGCGCTCACCGTCAACACGGCGATGCGGTGGCGCGCATCCAACTCGTTGCTCACCGTCTCACCCATAACTCGCACCTCACGCGCTTCTTCAAGTAACGCGGCTCTATCTCAAGGATTAAAAATCAGAGCGAGAAAAATTCTAACACCCGTAAACTTTGGCGGCAAAAAGCAAAAGGCAAAAGTGAAAGACACGACGCGACTGATCGTCTTCACTTTTGCCTTGTGTCTTCGGTCTGCCAGCGAAGTCTATTTAGGCTTCACGCCGCTTGCTGGCGGCGGTGCGGTCGGGTTGTTGCCGGTAGCCGGCGGACCGGGCTGTGTCGGTTGCAACTTCACGCCGTCGCCGGTTTTGGGTGCCGCTGCCGGCGGCGTTGGCGCAGGCTGGGCGGTGCGCGCCGGTTGAACACGACGTGAAGAGACAGGAGCTGTCGGCGTCGTGACCGGCAGTTGGCCGTTGTTCTGCAACGCGAGGTCGAGCAGCGACGCTCCCTCGTCACAATCTTTGTTAACGAGGACTCCGTTCTTGTCGATGGTGGCGGGAGTCGTGCCGACCACTTGCGTCATCAGGCGCTTCGTCATCGAGGGCCGCTCCGGCGGCAGTCTTTTGAGCGCCTCGGCGTCAGGTTCGGGAACCGGCACGCCGATGATCTCCAACTGCTCTTTCGCCTTTTCCGCATATTCGCCGTTGGGGAAAAAGCGGACGACTTCCGTCAAATGCTTAACCGCTTCGTCCGGCTCTTCTTCCGCGATGTAGGTCACGGCGAGACGGTAGAGGGCTTCGTCGCGGCGCGAGAAGTTGGGGTACTTATCGACCACCTCGCGGAAGCGCGACTGCGCGCCTTTCGAGTTGGACGCCACGCCGCGAACGAAACGATCCTCGTAGAATTTCCCGACCTGAAAAGTGTGCATCCCCAACACTTCCTGCACCTCGCGCAGACGAATCTCAGCTTCCGGCCGCAGCATCGTGTCCGGGAATTGTTGCATCATCGCCTTCAAACGCTGCTCGGCCTTGCGCGCCGGTGTGGTGTCGCGGTCGGGCAAACCCATCTTACGCATCTCAGACTCGGCGACTTTCAGCATCACCTCGTCGGCCAAGGGATCGGTCGGAAAAAACGTCAGCCATTCCTGATACCCGGCCGCTGCTTGAATCAAGGCGCCCGTCGTGCCTTCCAGATAAAAAGTATCCGCGATGGCGAGCTTCGCGTGCGGCAGATAGGGCGAGTCGGGATAAGTCGTGATGATGACGTTGAAGAGAATGCGCCCCGCTTCGTAGTTCGACTTGCAGGCTTGCTTCGCGGCTTCGGCGAACAACTCGCGGTCACGCCCCGGCCCGACCGTGCTGACCAACTCATCATATTCGCTGTCGCCGCCGCGCCCGAGCAGTTTACTAAAGAAGCCGCCCTGCTTTTTCTTCGGTGTCGCTGAGCCGACGCGCCGTTCGCCCGCCGTCGCCAGCAGCACCGTATCCACGCGACCGCTGAGGTCAACCGCCGCGCTCTCCAATTTATCGACATCGCTGACTTCATACTTGTCAGCGCGATCAACCCGGCCGCGCAAATCAGTCACTTCCGAGAGCATTGAGCCGACTTCTTTCTCCAGCCCGCGCAGGCGCGTCGCGGCGTCGTCGGCGGCGGCCTTCTCCTTCTCTTTCTTTTCCTTCTCATCCGTCGTATTCAGTCCCGCGATGGCGCTGTTGAGCGTGCGCCGCAAGCCATCGAGCCGCTGCCGCAACACTTCCAAACGCTGCGACGGCGTACCCTCGCTCTGCGCGCGTGGCTGCTGCGCCTGCACGCTGACAAACGCCCCGCCGCCGCCGCCGGCCGCCGGCCACATGAGAAATACCGCGCACAACGACGCGATCAGGAAACTACGAAAACGCATCAGTCAAACCTCCAAAAAAACAGTGACGAGTGATCAAGTGACGAACGATTGACCAGTGATCGGCAAAAGATCGGTTGTTGATTTTGCTTGTCACCCATCACTTATCACTCGTCACCGCGGTTGACGCTTCGAGCAATTCGCGGACACCCCGCGCGGGATCGCCGCCGCCGAAGACTGACGTGCCGGCGACAAAGATTTCAACTCCTGCCGCCGCAAGTTCGGCAATGTTGGTGCGGTCGATGCCGCCGTCGATCTCGATACGCGTCGGCAGGCCGCGTTCGACGATCATGCGGCGCAGGCGGCGTACTTTGTCGAGCGATGTCGGGATAAATTTTTGTCCGCCGAAGCCGGGATTGACCGACATGATGAGCACGAAATCGGCGAACGGCAGCGCCTCTTCGAGCGCGGAGAGCGGCGTCGCCGGATTGATGACGATGCCTGCTTGAGCTCCTTTTTTGCGAATCGCGTCGAGCGTGCGGTTTAAGTGGGGGTCGATCTCGACGTGGACGGAAACCATGCTGGCTCCCGCTTCAACAAACTGTTCCGCGTAGCGACCCGGCTCGGAAATCATTAGATGCGTGTCGAGCGGCAATTGGGTTGCGCGGCTCAGAGATTTAACTACCGGCAGACCGATAGTCAGGTTCGGCACGAAATGGCCGTCCATTACGTCGCAATGGATGATGGTTGCGCCACCACGCTCCACCGCTTGAACGTCTTCGCCGAGCCGTGTGAAATCGGCCGACAGAATGGAAGGAGCGATCTCTACTTTCATTGCTTCCTCACAATCGCGCCTGCGGCTGCACACAAAGGCGCGGTAAGTGTCAAGGGTTCTCCGAACGAGGTTTCAAAAACTCAACTTGAAATTTAATTGTTACGATTGCGCCCCGACGGCGACGGATTCGCGGGCGGGCGACGGTTCGCGTTGTTGCCGTTTACGGTGGCGGGGCGTCCGCTGTTACTGCTCCGGTTATTGTTTGCGTTGGCTGGCGGCCGGTTGCTGTTGGCGTTCCGGTTGGGCGAGCTGTTGGCATTCGTCGGGCCAATGCGATTGTCGTTTGTTATTGGCTCGCGGTTAGCGTTGTCGCGCGTGTTGTTCGCGTTGCTGTTTTGATTTCCGGCGTTCGCGTCGGGCGCGTTGGCGTTCTGGTTGCCGGCGGCGTTGTTGTTTTGTAACAGCGAGTTCGAGTTCAAGTTTGAATTGGCCGTGACGTTGGCATTCTTATTAGCATTCGCGTTCTTGTTGGCGTTCGCGTTTTTGTTCGCGTTCTTGTTCCGGGCCGCGCGGTTGTCGTTCCCGTTTTTGTTGGCGTCGGCTGCCGTATTAGCATTTTGATTGCCGGCGTTGGCGTTCTTTGGGGAGTTACTGTTGTTGGCGTTGGTGGTCGGGCTGACCGAAGTTTCGCCCTCTTTGGCCTCGCGGCGGCTGACAACGACGGCAATCGTCTGTCCGGCTTTAACCACATCGCCGGGGCGCGGCGTCTGGTCGAGCACAGTATCGGGATCGACCGCGTCGCTAAAGCGTGTGGCGCGCTTGCGGACGTGAAGTTCGGAACCTTGGAGGACGTTCTCGGCTTCGACGTAATGCTTACCGACCACGTCCGGCACTTCTACTTCCGGGCTGCGGAGCGACAAATAGACGGTGCCGGCGAGGCCGATGACGAAAGCGAGGGCGACGGCCAGCAGGATTCCGATCTTCGCTAGTGCCGACAGTAACGTCCGCTCTGTCCCGGCCGTTTTATTCAATCATGCCTCACACGGTAAAGCGCCCGCTGAGAAAGCGCCGTTTTCAAAGGCGAGAGTCTAACATTCGCCCTTCACGGGTCGCAAGCTAGAGACTCTACGAGCCGGGACTCTTTTACCACACGTCCGGGAGACAAGGGCGATTAAGTTAATGTGAGTTCGAAAGGATCGAAGGCGACAAGTATCTGGCTTACGGCTGTGCCGCAACAACGAACCTCAAGTCAGGTCGAACTTGCGTTAATTACGCTGTAGCGCGTAGAAGGCATCGCCCGGCGCGAACTCCGCGCGTGCGATGGCGTAACAGATCGCCGCCACTCCGTAGTAGCGCCCCTCCCGCTCGTGGCGCATCCCGATGCTTTCCATCACGCGTTGCGAGGCGAGGTTCTCGGGCCGCGTGATCGCCACGATCCGTTTCAGCCCTAGCTCTTCAAACCCGAACCGTAGATTGGCTCTGGCCGCTTCGCGCGCATAACCCCGCCCCCAGTATGCTTTCGCCAGCATGTACACCAGTTCGATGTCGCCGTCGAGCTGCCGCAGCCCACAGAGGCCGATAAGATGGCCGCTCTCTTTGTGCATGACCGCCCATCTGCCGAAACCGCGCCGGCGCCAGCCCCCGATGAGGTTGCCGAGGATTGGCCGCGTCTCTTCGCGTGAGTGAGTCTGGCCGGCCTCGACGCCGAGGTAGCGCATCACGTCGGGGTCGCCGAGCAGGAGGGTGAGGTCATTTAAGTCGTCGTCGGTAAAGAGCCGCAGGCGCAACCGCGCCGTCTCGATCTCCGGCATCCCCAAAAGGCGGTGAGCCAGCAAGCGGTTGATGACCCCGAGCAGCGAGTTGGCGTCAGATGTCTTGAGGAGAAACGCATCCGCGCCCGCGCGTAAGGCCTCGACCTCATACGGACTGGCCGAGAGCATGATCATCGGCGTGTGCTGGCGGTGGGCGAACTCGCGCGCCCGGCGGATCAACTCCAGCCCTTGCACACCGGGCAATTCGTTGTCGAAGAGCAGCAGGTCGTAGTGGGACTCACTTGAGATCTTCTTAAGTGCGGTGGTCCCATCATGGCAGGTCTCGACGCTGAAGCCTTCCGCCTCTAGTGCTTCTTTGATCAGGCGGGCGATCATCTCGTGATCCTCGACGTGCAGGATCGTGATGGGCAGTGTTGCTTTGGGCGTTCTACATTGCCCGGTGTTCCGCGGGGCGCGGATGCGTAGGATGCTCCGGCGTCTTCTTTCGGGCGGAGTTCGTAAATGCGCGAGGTCTTGATG
>JACCRA010000330.1 GCA_013813825.1 Pyrinomonadaceae bacterium
GTTAAAAGCCGTTCTTCCCCGACACCTGACACCCGACACCCGACACCCTAATTTATGTCTCCTTTCCTCAAACGTATCCTCGGCGCGGTCGCCATCGTGCTGGCGCTGTGGGCCGTCAACGCGGCGATGAGCGCGGAGGGATTGTTCGGGTTCGGCGTGCCACCGTACACCGGGCGCATCCTGATGCTGGTCGGCATCAACGTCATTCTCGCCGTCTCGCTCAATTTAATTAACGGCTTCACGGGGCAATTTTCCATCGGCCACGCGGGCTTCATGGCGATTGGCGCGTACTCGTCGGCCTATCTCACCGTCTATCACGGGCAGGCTTGGGAACGGGCGTTGTCCGGCTCCATCGGCGAGACGGCGGCGGGTGTGGTGGTCTTTTTGCTGGCGCTGCTGGTGGGCGGTATTTTCTCGGCGCTCGCCGGCTTGATCGTCGGCATCCCTTCCTTGCGCCTGCGCGGCGATTACCTTGCGATTGTGACGCTCGGCTTCGCCGAGATCATCCGCATCGTTATTCTCAACATCGACACAGTGGGCGGCGCGACCGGCTTCACCGTGCCCGGCAACGTCAACTTTCTGTGGGTTGGCTCGTTCGCCGTCATCACGATCTTGGTGGTGCGAAACATCGTCAAGTCAGACGTGGGGCGTGCGCTCGTCTCGATCCGCGAGGACGAGTTGGCGTCCGAGGCGATGGGGATTAACACGACGCGCTACAAAGTGCTGTCGTTCGTCATCAGCTCGATCTTCGCGGGGCTGGCCGGCGTCCTCTTCGCCCACTACAACAAGTTTCTGAGCACCGCCGACTTCACGTTCCTTCGCTCGTTCGAGATCATTATCATGGTCGTGCTCGGCGGCATGGGATCGATCACCGGCGCGGTGCTGGGCGCGATCATCATCACCGTCTTGCCCGAAGGCTTGCGCCAGTTGCCGCCAATCGGCGGCTATAACCTCGCCGATTTGCGCCTCGTCATTTATGCGGCACTGCTGATCATCATCATGCTGACCAGACCGCAGGGCATCCTCGGACATCACGAGTTCGGTCTCAACTGGCTGCGCCGCCCGCAGAAGCAGCCTGAAGGCGACGCGGCGGTGGGCGATAATCAAGGAGTGCCGATTGCCGAGCGCACGGAGCGAGAGGCGTTGACGGATGAGGGCGTCAAGGAGGTGAAGAACCGATGAATACGGCACCGGGACCAAACGCCGTCAGCGCGACGAAAGAGGACGGCATCCTGACGGAATCCGCACGCACCGCGCGCTCACACGAATCGCGTGAAGATGACAGTAGCGCCATTCTCCGCACCGACAAAGCGACCATCCGCTTCGGTGGCCTTGTTGCCGTCAACGAGTTGAGCGTCGCCGTTCGCGAAGGCGAAATCTTCGGCCTCATTGGTCCCAACGGCGCGGGCAAGACCACGATCTTCAATCTGCTGACCGGCGTCTATCAGCCGACCTCCGGGACGATCTATTTTCAAGGCCAGCGCATCGACGGCCTGCGCCCCTACGAAATCTCGCGGCGCGGCGTCTCGCGCACGTTCCAGAATATTCGCCTCTTCCCCGGCATGAACGTCTTGGAAAACGTCTTGACGGCCTGCCACACGCACGCGAAGCAATCGCTCGCCGACGCCGTACTCCGCACCCCGCGCTTCGAGCGCGACGAGCGCGAGCAACGCGACTACTGCATGGAACTGCTCTCGATCTTCGGTCTTGATCGCTACCGCGAAGAGGGCGGGACCAGTTTGCCCTACGGCAACCAGCGCCGCTTGGAGATCGTCCGCGCTCTCGCCACGCGCCCGAAACTGCTGCTGCTCGATGAGCCGGCCGCCGGCATGAACCCTTCGGAGCAGGATGACCTGCTGCACCTGATCCGCCAAATCCGTGACCGCTTCGGCCTCACGATCCTGCTCGTTGAGCACAATATGAAAGTCGTGATGGGCGTCTGCGAGCGCATTCAGGTGGTGGACTACGGCAAATCCATCGCCCTCGGCCTGCCCGAAGAGATCAGAAACGATCCGAAAGTGATCGAAGCGTATTTAGGGGACTAGCTGTCAGCCGTCAGCCATCAGATTTCAGCAGGAAACTGCTGGCTGACGGCTGCTGGCTGACGGCTGACGGCTATGTTAAATATCGAAAACATCTCGGTGAACTACGGCGCGATTGAGGCGTTGCGGGGCGTGTCGATGCGCGTCGAGCAGGGCGAAGTGATTACGCTGATCGGCGCGAACGGGGCGGGGAAGACGACGACGCTAAGGACGATTACGGGCTTGCTCACGCCGAAAGAAGGGCGCGTCGTGTTTGAGGGCGACGACATCAGCGGGGCGGCGACGCACAAACTGGTGGCGCGCGGCATCTCGATGTCGCCGGAAGGACGCGGCGTCTTTGCCAACCTCTCGGTGCGCGAAAACTTGCAGATGGGCGCCTACCTGCAGAAGAACAAGCGCGAGATCGCCTCGGACATGGAGCGCGTCTTCACGATGTTCCCGCGCCTCAAAGAGCGCGAGTCGCAGAGCGCGGGGACGCTTTCGGGCGGCGAGCAGCAGATGCTCGCGATGGGCCGGGCGATGATGTCGCGC
>JACCRA010000331.1 GCA_013813825.1 Pyrinomonadaceae bacterium
TGTCGTCGCGGCGTCGTCGTCCGCTGCTACGTCGTCTGTTCTCGCCGCAGTCTCGTCGTCCGCTGCCGCGGCTTCCGCCGCCGGCTGTTGTTGCGGGGCGAGCATCCGCGCTAACTCTTCCGCCGCCGCGCGCGATAGCACGAGTTTCTCGTGATAGAGCAGATCGTAGATGTTGAGGCTCTGACTGCCGACGATCTTCGTGCGCTTCACATTTCGCGACGCGAGCAGCAAATTGTCGTTTTCCAGTGAATCGACGATCAGCGTCCGGCCTTCCATTCCCAATCCGAGCAGTGTGCCAATGAACTCTTTCGTCTTCGGCTGCGAGAGCGTGAACCCGTCGAGCACGACGAGGTTGCCTTCGCGCAGCCGCTCCGACAAGGCCGAGCGCAATGCGCCGCGCCGCATCTTCTTCGGCATACTGTAAGACCAGTCGCGCGCTTGCGGCCCGTGGGTATTGCCGCCGCCCTTCCACAAAGGCGACCGGATGCTCGCGATGCGCGCCCGCCCGGTGCCCTTTTGCTTCCAGAGCTTTCTGCCTGAGCCGGACACGTCGCCGCGCGTCTTGGTGCCAACGGTTCCCTGCCGGGCGTTGGCGAGGAAGTTTTTCAAGGCGGCGTGAATCAGCCCCTCATTCAACTCCGCGCCGAAGACCGCGTCGGACAATTCGACGTCGCCGATCTCTTCGTTCTTAATGTTGCGAACCTTTACGGTCGGCATAGCTCACTCCGTTCGCAGTTTGCCGTTTGCCGTTTTCAGTAAATTTCCCCAATGCTGAAAACTGAAAACTGAAAACTACTTCTTCTGTCTCTCGGATTTCTTCACGACTACGAGGCTGCCGTTCGCGCCTGGCACCGCGCCGCGAATCATCAGCAAATTGTTTTCGACATCAACGCGCGCCACCGTCAAGCCTTTGACCGTCACCCGCGCGTCGCCCATGTGCCCCGATGAGCGCGTGCCCTTGATGACCCGCGAAGGGTAGGCCGAAGAGCCGATGGAACCCGGCGCGCGGACATTCATCGAGCCGTGCGACTCGGGCCCGCGGCTGAAATTGTGCCGCTTGATCGTGCCTGCGAAGCCCCGCCCTTTCGAGCGCCCGACGACCTCGATCATGTCGCCATCCGCGAACTGATCGACCAGTACCTTATCGCCGACGTTCAACTCGTCAGCCGGCACATCGAGCCGAATCTCTTTAAGAACGCGAGTCGGAGGCACGCCCCCACCGGTCTTCTCGAAATGGCCGCGCATCGGTTTGTTGACGTTCTTCAACTTGATGGGGCGATCATCCACGAAGCCTAATTGCACAGCATTGTAGCCGTCCGGCCCCGCCGACGTTTTCTTCTGCACCACGACACACGGCCCCGCCTTAATCACAGTCACCGGAGTGACCGTCCCATCTGGCGCGAACAACTGCGTCATGCCGACTTTTTTACCGATGATTCCGTTGATCATCACAAACTCCAAAGCTGTCAGCGGTCAGCTTTCAGCAGTCAGCAAAAACATGTGCCTGACAAGCTGCCGCGTTGCCTTCAATCTCAGCCGCTCGCTATCAGAGAAAAGCTGATTGCTGATAGCTGACTGCTCTATCTATCTCTGCCGAACGCTTTAATTTCAACATCGACCCCCGCAGGCAGGTCGAGCTTCATCAGCGCGTCCACGGTCTGCGGCGTCGGATCGAGAATGTCCATCAGGCGCTTGTGCGTTCTGATCTCGAACTGCTCACGCGATTTCTTATCAACGTGGGGCGAGCGCAAAACCGTCCACTTGTTTTTGGAAGTCGGGAGCGGGATCGGTCCCGCCACGCGCGCGCCCGTGCGCTTGGCCGTCTCCACGATCTCCGAGGTGGACTGGTCCAGCACTCGATGATCGTAAGCCTTCAGCCGGATTCTGATTTTTTCATTCAGCATTGATTAGTTCTCAGTTCTCGGTTCTCGGTTTTCAGCCGGCATTCCTGATGCTCTCACTGAATACTGATAGTTGATAACCAGTGATTGATAAGTTATTCGACGACTTCGGAGATGGTGCCCGCGCCCACTGTCCGCCCGCCTTCGCGAATCGCGAACCGTAACCCCTTCTCCATCGCGATCGGCGTGATCAACTCCACCTCCATCGCCACATTGTCCC
>JACCRA010000366.1 GCA_013813825.1 Pyrinomonadaceae bacterium
TCGGAGTGTTCAACTACCGACCTCGCACTTAACACCTCGCGTGAGGTGAAAGAACTGCTGCGCGACATGAAGCGGAAGCACCGGGTTGCGACAGACACAGGAGCGCCGGACGCGGCTTGAAAAAAGGCGGGAAGAAATGAGTCAAGATGCAGCGGGAGATAAGGCCCGCCCAACCGTCTTGGTGGTCGATGACAATGCCGAACTTCGCGCGCTCTTGATGGCGTGGCTCGGGCAACTCAATTATCGTGCGGTCGAAGCGGCGAACGGGTCAACTGCGGTGACTGTGGCCGTGCGCGAACACCCTGACCTCATCTTCATGGACTTGCACATGCCGAAGATGGATGGCTTTGCTGCCGCCAAGCGCATCCGGTCGTTAGCAAATTTAGGCAGTCATGTTCCGATCATCGCTGTCTCTGCCGATGACGAATTAGGAAGTGAGGCCCGACAGCCCACCAGTGAGGTTCACAATGTAGGATTTACCGATTTCATCCCAAAGCCTTTTAGCCCGACACAATTGGAAGACATTCTCGCCCATTATTTACCTCAGACCGGGCGGGCGGCTGCCGATAAATAAGCGAGTGTTAACACATGGTTCAAATGACAATTCCGTTCCACGTAGAACAAGATCAACGGTTGCTGACAGGTAAGCAGGAATGAGGAAGGGCGGGAAGAAGTGACAGCGGGAAAGGATCAACAGAATGAGGGCTACGTCGCCGCCTATGACGCCGCCCAGCGCCTCCATGCCCTCCTCGCTGCCGAGAGCGAGGCGGCGGCACAACAAGAGGACAGATACGCGGCGCAAGGCCAAGCATTGTTTCAAATCAGAGAACTGGCGCGGGCGGGCTTCCTGCTCTTGCCGGGCGGGACGGAAGCAGATTTCGCGCGGCTGTGGCGCACGGCCTTCCAAGTTATTGAGGAAGGGGAGAAAGGCGAAAAGAAGTGAGTACGAGGTATGAAGAACAGACGCGCACCTGCGCCGACTGCGAACAGGAGTTCGCTTGGACGGCAGGCGAACAAGAGTTCTTTCACGATAAGGGATTCGCCGATCCGCCGAAGCGGTGCACAGACTGCCGGCAGGGTCAACGCGCGCAACGCGGCGGCAATGAACAAAGAGGACATTCTTCGACGAAGTGAGGGCGCGTGCGCTCGACCGTGTTGATGCCGCAGGAGAGAGCGGCGACAATCTGCTCGTCAGTCGAGCCAGCGGCAGCCAGCAGTACAGGATGCGCGCGCGTGACTTTACGCGAAGAATGCTTGCCGCGCTTGACGAGTTGGCGTAACTCTTCGCGTTCGTCAGAGGATAAATCTAGGAGATACTTTTTCCTGGGCATGGCCGGTCAATCTCCGTTGGGAAGTTTTGACCGGACTATACTCGTTCAAAGAGCTAAACCACCAAATCTAGACGGACGGAGTACTAATCCGCCTGACGCCTCGCCTCACCCGCTTGCGTTGGCGCTGCCTCTCCGGCTTTTTCTGCGCGACAGGGAACGCGGGCGTGGGGGCGGTTTTCTCTGCCGGTGGTCGCGTGATGGGGTCGTTTGCGCCGGGCGCTACAGCCGCGGCCCGCAGGCGAACAGCCTCCGCTTCCGCGCCCGCGATGGCCGCCTCTAAGCGGCTGCGGCTGGTGGCAAGGCTCGTGAGTTGTTCCTCGACTCCCGCCTTCTGCCGCTCAAGCTGTTGCCGGCGCTCGTCCCGCAAAGCACCGGCGTTTGTCGTTCCAATGAGCGCAACGCTGCGCTCGATGTTCTCTGGTTGGAGGTCCTGGTCGATCTGCCGGGCGCGCTCCTGCAACTCTGACTCCTTACCCGTCACCTCGCGCAGTTGCGCGTACAAAGTCTCGACCTGCCGCTCGACCGTCGCCGCGTTCTCCTGCGCCCACACCGGTCCGGCCGCGGCCAGAATCAGAAACATACCTCTCACGAAACGCTCCATGACTCAACCTCCCTGTGCTGACTGCCCCTGACCCTGCCATCTGTGTAACTTGGTCCTAGTCCAGACTTCTGTCGCCTTCTTTTGGCACACGCTGCTCTTTACCCACCCTCCGGGGGGATGGTCAGCCTATCCTCCTGCCCGGACTGCTGCCGCAACGAACGTAGCCGGTTAGAGAACTGTTGTGTCATCCGCTGCTGGTCGCCGTTCTTCTCCGGCGCAGCCTCGAAAATGTCTTCATAGCTCCACGCGGGCGGCCCGGCAGCACTGTCGTCCATAGCGGCGGCTTCCGGTGTTGTCTGATGAACCGCCTCTGGTGCTGGCGGGCGTTGTTCAGCGTCCCGCGCGCCGGCTCGCTCTTCCAGAACACCGGAGAGTTGGCGCAGGCGACACAATTCGTCCGCGATGTTGAGCGCTGCGAGGACGGCGATCTTGATTACGTCGCCGCTCGGAACGATGCGCGAGACCTCACGCATCCGCGCGTCCACTAGTGATGCGACCCGTCCGATGTACTCACCGCCCTGTTCAGAGCGGAGGTTGAAAAGCTGGTTGAAAATGACGACGCTAACGGCCGGTACTGCATCTCTTTGTTCTTCGCCCATTTGGCCCCCGCTCGTGAGTGATTTACTAACCTTGCTCGCTTTCCTACTTCAGAGTGTCATGTTTACACTTCGCCACGCCACGCTCGAACCCGTTCGGATAATGCCAGCCGGGGCCGCCGCAATCTGGGCACGTGCTCTTTACCCGCTGCTTTTTTGGCCTTTGGCTACGACGTTGGCGGTTGATTTCTGAGAGGTGGCTTTCTTAGCTCCACCCTTCTTTGAGGCCGCTGCTTTCTTAGCTGGCATGTTCTCTCCTTGTGCTGCTTAAAAACGTGGTTGAAAACTACTTTCCCCCACCTTTGATTTTGCTTGCAGCACGCCCGTTGCTGGCGTTCCTTTGATCTAAGGCAGCTTTTTCGGGCGCTGGTAAAGACTTAGGCCTGCCGGGTTTGCGATCCGCAACAAGCGCAAGGTCTGATTCCTTTATGAAGTAATCACGCCCCATCTTCTCGGCAGGCAAGCGACCATCCCTGATCAAGGCATGTACGCGAGGGAGGGTGACGCCTAGCCTCACGGCTACTTCGTTAGTGGTTAGCAAACTCATGGCGACAACTTATACAACGATAATAACCATATATCAAAGTAAATATATATCTTAACATACTATATATCTTGATATATAGTATCACTTAGTAGTCAAACATCACCACCGAGAAAGAAAGCGACAAGTAATGTTCATCCTGCACGGCAAAGAGACGATAGGGAAGACGATTGAACTGGCGAAGGCAGTTCACCCGAAGGTGTCGGTCAAATAGTTTGGCGAGTACCTCGTCACCGGCAGCGCCGGCACGTGCTACACGGTGCGGTGTGGGGCGCGGCAACCTCAAGGCGGTAGCTTGCGATTGCGTCGCCGGCTCGTTTGGGACGCCTTGCTTTCATGCCGCCGGCGCGCTCGCCGTCCCTCATCATGCTCGCTGGACGGTCGCGCAGCCACTAAACCGAGAAAGGCTGATCTGAGTTAGTGGCTCAGAGCAGCCTCTCCATCATCAACTTGAAGGGAATCAAATGACCATGCCACAGAAAGATAACCACGACAGAAGGGAAGCGGCGGACGCAGCAGGGAG
>JACCRA010000377.1 GCA_013813825.1 Pyrinomonadaceae bacterium
TCGCGAATTTTCATAAAAAAGTTGTCAGTAGTTAGTGGTCAGTAGTCAGTAGTTTGTGATCGATAACAAATTAGATGAAAATGTAATGCCTAAGATCGAGTAGCACAGAAACAACGGACCACTGACTACGGACAACGGACGAATTGTAACATTGCGTCGTCAGACACTCATCTCCGCTCTCGGCATCGCGTGGACGATTTTCTACGCCGCGTTCGTGGTGTGGCTGTATGCAACCGCACCGCAAACGCTCGCGGAGATAACGACGCAAGCCAGCTCGGCGGTCGGGACGTATCAGATCGATCAGGCGCGGTTCGACGCGGCGCGCGAGTTGTTCCGGCGCGAGCAACATCGCGCGGCGCGCGACGAGTGGGCGCGCGCCGATCCGGGCGGGCGCGACGCGCGGACGCAGTTCTACATCGCTTACAGTTTTTACCGCGAAGGTTGGGGGCGGCTCTACAACGACGACGAGTTATTCCGGCAAGGCATCGAGGCCGCCAGCCGCGCGCTCAGCCTATCGCCGGAAAGCGCGCTCACAATTGACGACCCCGAACTGAAGATGCACGCAGCCGCCGAATTGAAAGCGGAATTGGAACAAGGCGTCGAGCGGACATGGGACGACTTGAATCCGCTGAAGATGACGCGCGAACGCAAATGAGTCGGAAGAAGTTCGAGAGCTAGAGTCTGAAGTCAGGTATCAAAAACAATTCAGACTCCAGCAAGTTTTAGAGAGAGGGATGCACAGGCGCGGACAAAATCAAATACTGGTGCGCTTTCTCGTGCTGCCGACGCTCTTTTTGACGGTGGCACTGTTGGGCGGCTTGCGCGTCGGCGGCGCAACGGGAGCGTTTCTTTTCATCGCGCCGCCGCTGGTAACGCTTTTGCTCGCGGTGTTGCTCATGCTGCTGTTCTTGCGTGGGCGGTTACTCGAATTGAGCCGGTGGCTGAGCGGCGAACACCCACCGCTCACGAACGTCGCGCACGCCTTGACGCTCGCCGCACTCTTCTTCGCTTCGGCGCAAGCCTTTAACAGCGTGCTGCCAGAGCGCGGGTTGTTCCGCTGGATGCTCGGCTGTTTTTTCCTCTGGACGCTGTGGAACAATCTTTTCTCCGCGTTCGACGCCCGCCGC
This sequence comes from Pyrinomonadaceae bacterium, assembly GCA_013813825.1. Classification (GTDB taxonomy): domain Bacteria; phylum Acidobacteriota; class Blastocatellia; order Pyrinomonadales; family Pyrinomonadaceae; genus JACCRA01. The sequence goes on from JACCRA010000377.1 coordinate 1,128, forward strand.
TTGCTCCGCAGCCTCGCCGCCCTCTTCGGCGCGGCCTTCGTCCTCAACCACCTGCTGCTCGCTTCGCTCTACGCGCCGGGCGACGCCGGCTGGCTTAAACAGATCGCCGGCGCGCTTGTCGAAGGCGTCACGAAAGGCACGCTCGGCGCGCAGGAAAAGATCGCGCCCGCCACCGGCTACATTTCATTTTTCACGCTTGCGCTCTACGTCGGCGGCCTCATGCTCCTGCTGCCCTCCGCGCCCGACGCCGAACCCGACCGCCGCCCGGCAGCGCAGGGGTTCCTGACTGAGTATCAGCAGCTTTCTCAATCCGAACGCGCGCTCGTCCGCGACGCGCTCCTGCGCGCGGAACAGAAACAACTTAACTCAACGCCACGCGAACAGACGGAGACTATTGAGGCAGAGATAGTGGCCGAAAAAAGCGACGGGTGACAAGCGCAATGCCTGTCACCCGTCGCTCATGAGCGATCACAGTTTTAAATTACCAATTGACGACCAACTCTTCCATCTGCTGCCACGCCGGGGCGTCGATGCGAATCGAAACGCGGTGCAGGCGTTCCGGGCTGGCGAGCAGACGGCCGGTGCCGAGGGCGACCGCCGCCAGTGGCTCTTCGGCGACCACGACATGCAGCGTCAACTCGCTTTGCAGTCGTTCGGCCAATCCTTCGAGCAGCGCGCCGCCGCCGGTCAGGATGAGTCCCGTCTGGTAGATGTCAGCGGTCACGTCCGGCTGCGAATCCTCAATCGCGCGGCGCACGCCAGCGACAATCTCGGCGAGCACCGGATCGAGCGCCTCGCGCACTTCTTCCGTAGTGAGATCGACAACTTTCGCCATTCCGTCCGTCACCTTCTTGCCGACCACTTCGATCCGCCGCGCCTCGCTCTGCTCAACCTTGTCCGACCGCCGCGCTCCGAGTTGCGTCTTCACTCCCTCAGCGGTGCGCTCGCCGATCTGCATCTCATATTTGGCGCGCACGTAGTCGCGGATCGCTTCGTCCATCGCGTTGCCGGCGACTTTCAAACTCATCGACGAGACGACGGCCGCCGAGGCGACGATAGCCACATTCGTCGTGCCGCCGCCGATGTCCACCACGAGGTGTGCGCGTTCATCTTCAAAACTCAATCCCGCGCCGAAGGCCGCCGCAAGTCCCTCGTCCACCAGATCGACGCGGGTAGCTTTGGCGTCGCGCGCGGCGTCGCGCACCGAACGCTGCTCAAGCGTCGTACTCGATCCGGGCACGCCGATTACCATGTGGCTGCGCTTGTGTCCGCCGCCGTGGACGCGGCGGATAAAGGCTTGCAGCATCTTCTCGGTGGCCTCGAAGTTATCAATCGAGCCGCCCCGCACCGGCCGGTAAACTTCCGTGTCCTGCGGCTCGCGCCCGATCATTTTGAAAGCTTCCGCCCCGACCGCCAACACCGCGCCCGTGTACTTGTGAATAGCGACGGCCGACGGTTCTTGTAACACGACGCCGCGCTCAAGCGCATAAATCAGCGTGTTGACCGAGCCGAGATCGATAGCCAGATCAGAGGAGAAAAAGTTACTTAAGATGTTCATACAAAACTCCGTTTGGTGACAACGCCGGGATGGAAAGTGGACATACCGCGTCCACACTTTCCGGCAAATGTCATACCGCGCGGCGAGGCAGCGAATACCTGCGTTTTCGTTCGCCCACGTTCGCACCGGCGTCCGTTTCCAAGACGCAAGATTGGCCGGCAAATCGCCGAAGCGAGCGAA
>JACCRA010000380.1 GCA_013813825.1 Pyrinomonadaceae bacterium
ACGCGAATTGCGCGGGCGCGGCGCGGGTCTCGGCAACAAATTCATCGAAACGCTTTCGAGTTTCGCATCTTGAATCTGCGCGGCACGAAGCGCGCGCCGCGTGAAATCCGCGTAAGAGGTTCCCGCGCCCGCATTGACGACGTGATAAACGCCGGGCAGATCGAGTTCGGCCAGTTCGCGCAGACGCCGCGCGAGGTCGGGCGCGTAAGTCGGCGTGCCGAAACTGTCTTCGATGGCTTTAAGCGGTTGACCGCTGCGGGCGTAATCGAACACTTTGCTTAAAAAGTTTCTGCCCCCACTTCCGAAAATCCAACCCGTGCGCACGACGGTGGTGCGCGCACACGAAGCTTGCGCGCATCGTTCGCCCGCGAGTTTCGCCTTCCCGTAGATGCTCGTTGGATTCGGGTCGTCGCGTTGTGTGTAAAAGCCTTCCTTCGCTCCGTCGAAAATGTAGTCGGTCGAGATCGTCACAAAAGATGCCGCGCTTTGACGACAGTTCACGGCAAGCCTTCCGACGGCTTTATCGTTAATCAAGTAAGCCTGTTCCTGATCCCGTTCGCAGCCGTCCACGTCAGTCCACGCGGCGCAGTTGATCACCGTGTCAGGTTTGTCGCGTGCGAATGCTTCGCGTATCGCCACGTCGTTCGTGATGTCTAAACGCTCGCGGTCGTAAGCGAAAACCTTGTCGCCGCCCTTCGCGCAATGTTCGACAAGGGCGCGCCCGACCATGCCGCCCGCGCCTGCGATCAAAACTCTCAAACGCTTCCGACCTCCATGCCATATTGCTTCGCGTAAAACTCGCGGTACTCGCCGCTTCGCGCCCGCCTTACCCATTCCGCGTTTTGCCGGTACCACTCAATGGTTTTCGCCAGCCCGCTCTCCCACGTCTCCTGCGGCCGCCAACCGAGTTGCGCTTCAACCATCGCCGGATCAATTGCATAACGGCGGTCGTGTCCGGGGCGGTCTTTGACGGGGCGAACAAGCGAAGTAGGTTTACCAAGCAGACGCAAAACCGTCTCGACGACTTCAATGTTACGCCGCTGATTACGCGCGCCGATGTTATAGATTTCGCCCGCGCGCCCTTTCTCCAACGCGAGGAGAATGGCGCGGCAGTGATCTTCAACGTAAATCCAATCGCGCACGTTACGTCCGTCGCCGTAGAGCGGAATCGGCTCGTCGCGCAACGCATTGGAGATCATCAGCGGCAGAAACTTTTCGGGGAACTGACGCGGCCCGTAATTGTTGCCGCACCGTGTGACCACCGTATCAAGCCCGAAAGTATGGTGCGCCGCGCGAACAAGATGCTCGGCTGCGGCTTTCGACGCCGCGTATGGACTATTCGGCTCATAGGGTGAGGATTCAGTGAAAAAAGCCGCGTCATCTTCCGGGAGACTCCCCATCACTTCGTCCGTTGAGATTTGCACGAAGCGTTTAACTCCGCGCTCGCGCGCTGCGTCCAAGAGCACCTGCGTGCCGATGATGTTCGTGCGCAAGAATTCATCTGCCGAAGCGATGCTGCGATCAACGTGCGACTCAGCGGCGAAGTTGATTATAGCGTCCGTGCCTTCGTCAAGCGTGGCGAGCACTTCGGCTCTGTTAGCGATGTCGCCGCGTATGAAGCGGTGACGTTTCGCGTCGAGGTTGTCGAGGTTGTCGAGATTTCCGGCGTAGGTGAGCGCGTCGAAATTGATTATTTCGTAGCCTGGCGCTTCGTCAAGCAACATTCTGACGAACGCGGAACCGATGAATCCGGCGCCGCCTGTGATAAATAATTTGTTCATAAGTGTTTTCTGGCAATACTTTGTAGATACTTATTTCGCTTGAAGTCGCAAAAAATACTAGCGGCTCAATCTCGTCCGTTCTCTTGTAGCAAAAAATCAATCGTTAATTTGAAAGATCGTCTCAGGGTCGTCTTCGTATCTAATCTCATCGACGGCTTCACGCTTGCCATAACCCATAAAAAGTCGGTTCGGACAGTTGATAACAATGCCGGGTTTGTGTCCGATATTTCTGTAGGCATGAACGACGCCTGCCGGAATAATAACTGCCTTCGGATTATCCTCGCCGACGAAAAGAGTCGTCATATAGCGATAAGTTGTAGATTTTTTTCGGTTATCCCACATACGCAACTTGAAATTTGAAGGGCCGAGAAAGTAGAACAAATCCGCTTGACTGACGTGTTCGTGCGGCCCGCGCGTCGTATGCGGTTCGGTCTGCGAGATATATGCCATTACAGGATAAAGTTCTGCTGCAAGCTCATCGTGGCGAAATAACTCGGCGAGCCAGCCGCGCTCGTCAACAAATTTGTTCAACGGGCGGACGACCACATCGTCGATCACGCCACGCTTAAAGATAACATCCTCTTGTTTAGCCGTTGCTTTCATCTGCGGCTGCATCGCGCACCTCTGTATATCATTATTAACATCCGTTCCAGCGGCAAGCATCGAAGCGTGTATTTGATGGTTTCTTCAATGATGTTGTTGTCGTCGCCTAAGACGCCGCCGACGAGTCTGCCCGCCGTAGAATGTTCGCCGAAGACTGTTTCTAACATCACGCCTCAAATAATTTAGCTTACACTATACGGTTAAAATTTATTGTGGGATTCATTATCAAACTGAAAGTATACGGAAGTCTTGTTCATTAAACAGATAAATGCGCGGTAGAGTATTTAATAGTAAATTACTATCAGCACGAAGTATACCTTGAAGTAACTATGTGTGATTCATGCCTTCTGCCATCATCAACGGAAGTATTATGACTGTATATTGCTAGGTTCTGTTGACATTTTCATCTGAGCCTGACAAGAGAGCTAACCAGACGAAGGAAACTTAAATAGTTCTTTGATATTTTCTCAAATGCGTGAGAAGACTCTGCGATATTGCTTGATCTTAGTTGGTGAAGTATTCGATCAAGTGCCTTTCAAGGTAACGATGTCGATCATATTCACGCTGTCTGATGCGATTCTTTTTCGGTGGAATCACTGCCTCAATGCCGTTGGTTGTGACTGCTTCGAGCAACTTATGGGCGTCGTATCCTCTATCGTAGCCTCTATCAGCAATGAGCACACGCGGCGTGAAGTCTTCGATCAGTGCGGCAGCCTGCGGGCTGTCGTGGCACTCGCCACCCGTCAGCACAAGGCGCAGGGCATTGCCCAAAGCATCAACGGCGGTGTGAATCTTAGTTGGGAAGCCACCGCGACTTCGACCTAACGCTTGCGCGCGTAGCTCGTGATAAGGGTTGAAATTTAGCCGGGTGCCAGTCCCGTAATTTTACTTGCTACAATTAGCTATAAAAGGCTTAATCTTTAAGTCAGGCTAATCGAGTGTGTCTCTAAGCGGCTGCCGTTTAAATCCTCACCGCGTTGAATGCTTCGGCGAATTATGAATTAAACATTTCTGTTTCGTGTTTGCATTAACGCAAAATATTATCAATAATAAGGCTGCTCTGCTTATGCTGAAGAACTTTTTCAGCAATAAGATAAATGTGATTACGTGTAATTCGACTAATCGAGATTGACGCCCCGGTCGGACAACCCACGATCAAGAACTCCGTCGACAGTGGAGTCCAAACGCCAATTTATAATAAAGCTGTAGCGCAGATGAACTTGCTTTGTAGATAGTAGATGGGTGATTAAATGAGAATACAGCAAGAAATGGTAAAAAGCGTGCCAGAAGAGACGCGAAGTCTTGAAAGTTCTGTCGGCGTCAATACGCTTCCGCCGCCCGGCGGAGGCTATGTTCTAGAGAATAGCCCTCAAGACGAAACGCATTTGCGAGATTACTGGCGCTCAGTGCGAAAGCATCAATGGCTGATTGTCGGCATTACTCTACTTTTCACCATCCTTTCCGCAATTTATGCGGCGCGCAAGCCCGACATCTACGAAGCCCAAGCGCGGGTGCAGGTTGATCTTGAGAACGCTCAATCGAGACAGGGGGGGGCGGTAATCGTTAGTGGTACGAGCGATCCTGCTTATTTCAATACGCAGTTGCAAATTCTAACCGGCCCGGGTCTTCTGCGGCGGGTGGTGAAGACTCTTGACCTTGAACATGACGATGCTTTTTTGCGTCCTCAATCGGCGGGCAGTACGACGTTGCAGAACCTGTTGCGCATGGTAGGTCTTGGCAGCGCGGCGAGAAAAGAAACGAAAGATTCAGAATCGAAAGATATACCTCTTGTTGACTCAGTAGCTTCGCCCACTTCATATAACGATTTAGCGGAGGCGAAGCGACTTGCCCCGCACGTTGGAGTGTTGCAAGCCAGCTTGGATGTTAATCCTGTTAGAGAGACTCGCGTGCAGAGTCGTGATACTCGTTTGATCGACGTGCGCTTCAAGCACCCCGATCCGCAGGTCGCGGCGAAGGTTGTGAATGCCATCGTTGAAGCGTACAGGCTGTCAAACATGGAAAGGCGAAATGAGACGAGCAATCAGACGACCGAGTTTCTGCAAAGGCGTATCGCAGAGTTGCAATCGCAAATCCGCAACGACGAAGAAAGACTTCTAAGTTACTCGAAGAGCCGCGCAATTTTGTCTCTCAGTCCTGACCAGAATACGGTAGTTGACCGTCTATCGAAGTTGAACAACCAGTTAGTGGAAGCTGAGAACCAGCGTAAAAATGCTAAAGCCGCCTTGGATAGCTACCTTCAACAGCCAGACGCCGTCGCCGGGCTGGTTGAAGGCACGGCGCGTTACAGTGATGCGGAAGTGAAACTGTCCGAACTCCAACGGCAACGGGCGCAGTTGTTAGTCGAATACACTGAAGAATGGCCGGACGTCAAACAAATCGATCAGCAGATCGCCGTGCTCGAAAAGCGTGTACGTGAATCACGCAATCGTGGCACCACGACGTTTATGACTTCTCTCGAAGCGGCTTACAGCCGAGCATTTGCGTATGAGCAATCGCTCCGCGAGTCTTTCAATCAACAGCGCTCTGAGGTGTTGTCGCAAAACGAGTCGGCAATCAATTATCGCATTATTCAACAGCAGATAGACACGAGCAAAAATTTGCTGAACGGTTTGTTGCAGCGTTCGGCGGAGAACAATATGTTGGCGGCAGGAACACCTAACAACATTCACATCATTGATTACTCACTCGTGCCTGAGTTGCCCGTCGGACCGAAGCGCACACAGTCGGTGATGCTGGCGTTCTTTTTTTCATTGGTGTTCGGAGTGGGTCTCGCGCTCTTCTTAGATTACTTGGATGACACTATTGGTTCTGCAGAAGACGTAGAGAAGATGTTGCACCTTCCCGCACTCGCCGCGATCCCCGCAATTGGGAATGTGTCGCGGCGGTTGTTGCCCGGCGGCAGTGCGGCGCAAACGCTCGATGCTAATTCGGCGTTGCTGCTCCACAGCGACACCCGTTCTTCGCTCGCGGAAGCTTACCGTCAATTGCGCACATCCGTGCTGCTTTCCACTGCGGGACGCGCGCCGAAGACTCTTCTTGTGACATCGAGCTTGCCCTCTGAAGGCAAAACTACGACGGCCGCTAATACGGCGCTCAGTTTGGCGCAGACCGGGGCGAAAGTGTTAATCGTTGACGCTGATATGAGACGTCCCCGATTACATTCGATCTTCAAAGTAGATAATCATTTCGGCTTGAGCAGCGCGCTCTCGACGGAGACGAGCGAAGCTGAGGTGCTTAAGATAATTAGTCGGCACGAGGAAAGCGGTTTGTACGTACTCGCCTCAGGTCCTGTTCCGCCCAACCCGGCGGAGCTAATCGGCTCCGAGCAAATGCGCCGACTGCTTGGCATTCTCGAAGCCAACTTCACACACGTTGTGGTCGATTCGCCGCCCATTGCATCCTTCACCGATGGCGTGTTGATCGCCTCAATGGTTGACGGCGTGTTGCTGGTCTTGCACGGCGGCAAGAGTTCTCGTGACGTGGCGCGGCGCTCGCGACAACTCTTGCAAGATGTGGGGGCGAAAATTTTCGGCGTCGTTCTGAACAACGTCAGCCTTCGATCGCACGATTACTCTTATTATCAACAGTACTACAATTCGTCTTATAATGACGAAGACGAGGATGGTATGATCGTTAACACGAAAGCTTAACCTAAGTCGTGCGATCTTCCTTCCATCGGTTTAAGAGTCACAAGTAAATTCCGAGTTAAGAGCAGATTGAAAGATTTTTTCTGGGACGTACACAGTGGCTAGCGTCTCACTTTGACGAACGGCTGATGAATTTAACTGTTTTAGAGCACTCAAGCAAAACACAAGCTGCAAATCAGAATTCTTCAGAGGAGACAAATCTCTCACTTCCTCCCCTGCCGGAGAGTCCGGTTGTAAGGATTAGCTCAAGCGGATTGTTGGGCGCGCTCAGTCTCCGAGAATTGTGGTCTTTCCGTGAGTTACTCTACTTCCTGACGTGGCGTGACCTAAAAGTTCGTTACAAGCAGACCGCTCTTGGCGCTGTATGGGTAGTTATGCAGCCGCTTTTAGCGACTGCTGTTTTTACCTTTTTTTTGGGGAAGTTGGCCCGCATCCCGTCAGATAACATTCCTTACCCAGTTTTTGCTTACGCCGGAATGTGGGCGTGGACGTTCTTCTCAAACTCAATTGCGAGCAGTAGCAACAGCATCGTCGGAAACGCACATCTGATCACCAAAGTTTACTTCCCGCGTTTGATCATCCCGGTGGGAGCAGTCGTCGCGCGATTTATTGACTTTGCCATCACTTCCTCTGTTTTGGTTGTATTAATGATCTATTTCGGGGTCGCACCGACCTGGAATATTCTAATGCTACCCGTGCTTATCGGATTACTCACGCTGCTTGCATTCAGCATCGGGGTATTATTATCTTCCTTCAACGTTAAGTACCGAGACGTTGGAGCCTTGCTGCCAGTTGTGCTTCAACTCTGGACGTTCGCCTCGCCGATTCTCTATCCGTTGAGTCTTGTGCCGGATAAGTGGAGGTGGATTTACATCTTAAATCCAGTAGTAGGTATCGTAGAAAATTTGCGCGCTTCGCTGTTCGGGGGGGAGTTAAACTTATTCGCCTTAAGTGTTTCAACAGCTATAACCATTATACTGTTTCTCATCTCGATTCCTGTATTTCAGCGAATGGAGCAAGGTTTCGCTGACGTTATTTGAAATCGATGAAGCCGATCGTTAAAGTTGAGGGTTTAGGCAAAAAGTATCGCATCGGCGCGCAGCAAACGTCCCATCCTACATTGCGCGAGTCGTTAGCCGAAATGATCCGCGCTCCAATTAGTCGTATACGGAGGGCGAAGTTTCCCAGCACCAAGAGAGAAACAATTTGGGCGCTCAGAGATGTGAGCTTCGAGGTTTACCCTGGCGAGGTCATCGGTATTATTGGGCGCAACGGAGCCGGCAAGTCCACGTTGTTGAAGATACTATCTCGGATTACGCATCCGACAGTCGGACACGCTGACATTTACGGCCGGATCGGAAGCTTACTTGAGGTTGGTAGCGGGTTTCATCCTGAATTAACAGGTAAGGAAAACATCTATCTCAACGGCGCGGTGCTTGGTATGGCTCGGCGAGAAATTAATAGTAAATTTGAAGAAATTGTAGCCTTTGCTGAGATTGAGAAGTTTTTAGACACGCCGGTAAAGCATTACTCTAGTGGTATGTATATGCGCTTAGCGTTCGCGGTAGCTGCCCATCTAGACCCAGAAATCTTGATTATGGATGAGGTGCTTGCCGTGGGTGATGTTTCTTTTCAAAACAAATGTTTAAGAAAAATAAATGATGTAGCTAGTCAGGGCCGAACCATACTTTTCGTAAGTCACAATATGCATGCGGTCGCGAGTCTATGCCAAAGCGTAATCTGGTTAGATGGGGGCGCAATTAAATCCATCGGCAATGCCAAAGAGCAAGTGGCGAAATACACTGCGGCTGCTTTACAAGTGCGCCCAGTTAACTCCGATCCTCAAGGCTTTGATAGCCCTGCATCCGTACAAAACGTTCGCATGATTGACGCTAATGGTGAGGAGAAGGATTCATTTGATTTGTTTGAGCCAATGGCAGTGGAGTTGAATGTAGTTCAGCGTAGCTTAACAAAGCCGGTGCGTCTTGTAATTAGGTTACGATCGGCAATCGACGACTCCGTTGTTCTTGCAACTACCGACTGGGATTACGGCACCTCTGCGCAATTTTTAGAAGCATGTACTTACACAATTCGGTGCGCTATACCATGCAACTTTCTTAACAGCGGTACTTATTTAGTATCAGTCGGTATAGATGAGCCGAATGGGCCGGTGCATTTTAGGTTAGACAGTGCTAAGGAGTTTACTGTTGTAAATACTTCTCCTCTCGGACCGGGCTTATATGGAAGTCGAGATGGAGTATTGTCCCCGTACCGTGAATGGAAAGTAACTTCCGTGCAGTCATTGGAAAGTAGAAGCACAAAACAGTGAATTCAGAGATGTTTTGCAAACTGTGCAGAAGTGAAACCACTTACAAGTTCTCACTGCCCCTTGTAAATAATATTCAAGGGGACTACTTCGAGTGCAAGAACTGCCAAATGCTTCAATCTTATCATTTGGATTCTATGTCGCCCGAAGGGATGGCGGATTTCTACGAATTGGATTCTGAGCTTAGTTTAGATTGCGGTTCGGCTTGGAGGCAGTATTGCATAATGAACAGGGTGGAGCATCTAGTCAGGTTAAAGATTGTTCCCGATTTGTCGGGAAATCACAAGATGCTTGACTTCGGGTGTGGCTCCGGGTTTGTCGTAAGTGCTTTGCGCTCGGAGTTTAAGTGGAATACTTTTGGGTATGAGCCATACGCGGAGGCCACTTTCTCGTCAGACAGAGTTTTTCAAAACTGGGAAGCGGTAGTGCAAAACGGCTCGTATAGCTTGATCATTGCGAGTGAGGTGTTCGAGCATTTTACGAACCCCGAACAACAAATCATTAAAATCCGTGATGTCTTAGCACGAGAGTATGCTTTCGTTTATATCACGACCGGTTTATATGTCCCTGACAAGCGGGGTAAAGACTGGAATTATCTAGTGCCGCAGTCCGGACAACACGTCGCGTTCTACTCGCACAAGACGATGCGAAAAGTTCGAGAGCTTTTAGGAGCTACAAGCATTTATCAGGTTGGGGCTGAGTATGAATGGCTTTTTGTGAGATTACCTTCGAGCGCTTCGCAATTAGCTCGCGCACGTTTTTCTGCTACAGCGGCCTTCTTACGTGCGGCCGTTGGTTTGGGAATCTTAAAGAAAATTTTATAAGAAGCAGTCTCATAAACATCCGAAAAGGTGCGGTGCGCTGAAAATTCCTCAGCAAATCCGTTGCCTAGGAGCGTTGTTAGGTATTCATGAGATGGGTTTAAATAACTTGTTGCATATTACCGTTCCAACGCGCCGGTAAACGGTGCGAATTTATAATGACTGAACAAGACAAAGTCAAGGTGCCAAAACAAAACTCTCAGCATGGTATCAAGGTTCTAGTATGGGTTCCGCATATAGCTCCCGGCGGCGGATCGCGACTTATGATGCAATTGCTGCCAGCCATTGCCAATCATCCAAATGTCGAGTTTCTTAAATTAGCTGTTCCGTACGGGGCTTTCGACAACGCAAGGTATGCGCCGGAAAATACCTTGCAGTTGAAGGTTATAGAGTTGACGGAGGTCGAAGAAGGTACACTCCGAACGTGGCTTGAAGAGGACAAAAGGATACTAGGAATCAAGGGCACAGGGAAGCTGAAACGCGTCGCCCGACGGCGGCTTCCACCGAGAGTCCCTGATTGGACTTCGGAACAACTTGAAAACGCCGCTCAGGGTTGCGATTTGATATATACATTTTGGCCGCACCACACTGACTTTCCGGAAGTTACGAAGCCGATTGTTTGCACCTTCCATGACACCACTCTCTTCGACTTCCCGGAGATTATGGGCGCAAGTAAAACTTACTTGGAACTTGAGCAATCTAGGGTGTGGGTGAAAAGAGCAGCCCGTGTCGTCGTCCCTTCCTTTGCAATCAAAGCTAATATGGTACGCATCTTTGGCGATTACGGCGCGTCAAACGTGGTTATCAATCATGCTATCCTGCCGCGCGACCGACATGTGGAAGGCAAATCTGACACCGATGTGCTCTCGAAAGTTCCCCCACGGTATATAATATTTCCAGCCGGCACGGCTGTGCATAAAAATCAGTACATGTTGCTTACCGCGTGGGCACGCTTTCAAAGGCGTAGAGAATGTCCGCTTGTATTTGTTGGACCACATACTGATGAATTAAACCGTGATCTGGCAAGCGTTACAGAACTTTGGGCTTGGGTTAGGTTTGTAGGGCTGTTTGCGCGGACTGGGATGCAGCGGGAGAAAGACTTCTTCGCGCTAGGTTATGTTAATGATGCCGATTTAATGACTCTGGTTAAGAATGCGGCGGGACTTATAATGCCTACCCTCGCCGAGGGTGGCGGCAGTTACCCTGTGGAGGAGGCGTTAAGTTTAGGGGTGCCGGTGCTGTGCTCCGACATTCCGGTTATGCGAGAACACTTAGCAGGGCGCAGTGCTAAAATCGCGTGGTTCGATCCCGAGTCAATTGATTCTATGTTGAAGGCGCTTAATTCGTTTTTGGATTATTATGACGAGTACAAGGAAAGTGCGGTACGGGCGATGAATGATTCGCGCCCTACATGGGATGACATTGCCGATCAGTACGTTACAGTGTTCGCCCAAGTAATTGGGGCAGAAGGATGAGCACTAAAAGCCCCCTCAGTACGGCCGACGACGTGCAGTTCTTCGAAGTAGGTTCGTCGCACGGCGAGTCCCTTGCTGAACTCTTGAAGGAGAACAACGTCCCCGCCGTAACTAGAACCTTCAACCCCTTTCCGATGTCTGCCGAGACCGCGCTGAAGATCGCGCACCTGCCGCGCCGCGACCGTTATTACGGCGCATCTCTAGAGGGTAAGATGATTGGTCTCTCAATGCTACGTGGTTGGGATGAGGGGTACTCGGTACCTAGCTTCGGGATTATCGTTGATCACCGCTTCCACAATCTAGGGGTCGGCTCTCGAATGTTGGACTTTACTATCGAACAAGCCCGTGTGTTAGGTTGTTCTCGTGTAAGACTAACGGTTTACAGCAGCAACTCACCGGCTGTGCGCCTTTACAAAACACGCGGGTTTGTTGAATGCGCGCGGGAGAATGTCGTCCTAATGAGCAAGCCTGACGAAAGGGTAGAAATGATCTTGGAGTTGAATTAAGCTGCCCGCTTAGGTTAGAGAAGTTAATCAGGAGCACATCGGGCGTTATGCTCAGTGAGGGTGCGGATGATTACTAAGGAGAACTGATGAAACGTTTTATCCCCGTCGCTGAACCGGCACTCGTCGGCAATGAGAAGACTTACGTTTTGGATTGTTTGGACTCAACATGGATTTCGTCGAGCGGCGAGTACATTCAGCGATTTGAATCTGCTTTCGCGGATTTTTGCGGCGCGCGCCATGCCGTCTCGTGCTGCAACGGCACGGTGGCGCTTCATCTGGCTCTGCTGGCTCTGGGGGTTGTCCCCGGCGACGAAGTGCTCATTCCTACTTTAACGTTTGTTGCAACTGCTAACGCTGTCGCCTATTGTGGAGCGCGTCCAGTATTGGTGGATTCCGAGCCTGAGACGTGGAACATGAATCCGCAACTCATTCGCAAGCACATCACGCCTCGGACGAAGGGAATTATCCCTGTTCATTTGTACGGGCACCCGATGGACATGGACCCGGTGCTGGAGATAGCACGCGAACACAACTTGTTCGTTCTAGAGGACGCGGCTGAGGCTCATGGCGCTGAATATAAAGGTCGGCGCGCTGGCACGCTCGGAGATGCCGCTACTTTCAGCTTCTACGGAAACAAGATTATTACAACTGGCGAAGGAGGGATGGTCGTCACCGACGATGACGCGCTTGCCGCGAATCTTCGACAACTGAAAGGGCAGGGGCAAGACCCGAGCCGTCGTTACTGGTTTCCGGTGCTCGGCTACAATTACCGCATGACGAACGTGGCGGCGGCAATTGGGCTGGCTCAAACGGAAAAGATCGAATGGCATCTTGCGCGGCGGCGGGAAAACGCTATGTGGTATCGAAAGCACTTGAGCGGTTACGACCAATTTACTTTGTCGCCGGAAAAATCATGGGCACACAATGCTTTCTGGATAAATTGTGTTCTGCTTGATAGAAAATCGCCAGTTGACCGTGACACCCTTATGGCACGGCTTGCCGAAGCCGGCATCGAAACGCGTCCCTTCTTCTACCCGATGCATACCTTGCCGATGTACCGCGACGAAAACCGCGAGCGGTACTTTCCGGTTGCTGATGATTTAGCGGTGCGCGGCTTCAACCTTCCATCCTCAGCTTCACTAACTGAAGAGGACGTTGCGTACATCTGCCGGATGCTCGTTGAGCTTGCCTCATAAGTCGCTACTGTCGTCTCAAAGTATTGATACTGTAGCGTTAGCATTCTTATTTGTCGGTATGATTGAGAATGTTATGGTTGCGTTGGGCTTTGCAAAAAGGGTTGGTGTCGAACTCTGAGGCTTTAATTCAATGATAACCTACGCTCTTAAAGATAAAATCAATTTCGTATTAGAGATTACTTCGATTCTTTTGTAAGTTGGGGCTACTTGCAATCGTTTACGCTTTTAAGAGAACTGCCCCTCTAAATCGAGCGGGAGCATGAGAGTTATATACGATATATCCGAACTTGGAAGAGGTCACCTACGCTCTTTAAATCGGACCGGAGTTTTCAGAGTTGTTGAGAACATAGCTTACGGGTTGGCGAATTCTAAAGAGTTTGATTTGCGCTTTTGCGCGACAGAATCGGTCGAAGCGATCAGCGGTTGTTTAGACTATTTGAAGTCCAGCGAACAACTAAAAGCAGTGCCGTTTCTTCTACCAAAGTCGGCTAAATACGCCGGCTTACTCAACAAAAAGCTGAATCGTCTCTACGCTGAAGTCAAAGATGCTTCAGAACTTAAGCGCATGACCGAAGTTCGTGATTTGCGTGGTTTCGCGCGAGAGTTCAAGCCTCACAGAAGGACGTTAATACGACCTTTGGCTTACGTAATTAATGGGATGAAAGCTCGTTTTCGCCCGCTTGACCCGCGCAGTTTGGCGCGAGCCGACCTATTCCACTCTCCTTTCTACCCTCTGCCAGAGCAAACAAGAAATGTAAAAAGGGTGCTTACTGTTTATGACTTAATACCGATCTTGTACCCTCATTTCTGCATACCGGCTCAACTACCATTCCTGAATAGCGTTCTAAAAAGCTTGTCCCCAGAAGATTGGGTTCTGTGCATATCCCATGCAACCAAAAACGATCTTTGCGATTACTTGAAACTTGACCCTTCGAGAGTGTTCGTCACCTACTTAGCTGCTGCGCCGCATGTATTTTACCGGTGCCCCGATCCTGAAAGGATTGCGCTGGCGCGAAGTAAGTACAGCATTCCCGATGCTCCATATATTTTAAGCTTGAGTACGTTGGAACCACGTAAAAATATCGATCACGTTGTGCGCTCTTTCGCCCGTTTGATTCACGAGCAAAAGATCAAGGATCTGCACCTCGTTCTGGTCGGTAGCAAAGGCTGGCATTACGACAAAATCTTCGACTCAATTTCCGACATCGGCCCACTCAAGGATCGCATCATCGTCACAGGCTATGTGGCTGACGAGGACTTGGCTCCGCTCTACACAGATGCTCTTGCTTTTATTTACCCTTCCTTTTGTGAGGGCTTCGGGCTTCCTCCGCTGGAAGCTATGCAATGCGGGGTGCCGGTAATTACTTCAAATACTACGTCACTGCCTGAGATCGTTGGAGACGCGGGAATTATGCTTGATCCTTTGGACATAGACGGATTGTGCCACAGCATCCTGCAGATTTATCGAGATTCGTCATTGCGCAAGTCCATGTCAAAGAAGTCGCTTGAACGTGCCAAACAGTTCAGTTGGGAGAAGTGCACGCAGGAAACAATAGCGGCTTACAAGGCGTCTCTTAACATTTAGAAGGAAGCTGTTTTGAGGAACTACGAAGATGCTTTGATTCTTACTTTGCCGCATTTATTTAGAGTGCCCCAGTGCTCTCAATTTTGAGTAGTGACGTCGAAATTAGACAACAAGTTGTCGTTAGAATTTATAAAGTGAAGATCGGAATTTATAACGAACCCCGCGGGGGAGGCATCGGCGGCTCAGAGTGCATGATGGCAGTGTTAGCTGAAGCTTTAAGTCAATCTCACAAAGTGGATTTCGTGCACCATAGAAAAAACTTCTGTTTAGAGCGGCTTGCCGAACAGTCAGGCACAAATCTGAGTCACGTGCATCCGCGCTACGTAGCCCCTGAACCTTTCCCCGCCATCTCTGCTGCCAGACCGTGGAGGCGTTATCAAGCGGTGCGGAAGTGGCACGCTACTTTAAGCGAACCTTACGATCTATTTATCGCGTCGGTGCATGAAATACCTCCTTTCTGTCATGCTCCAAAAGGCGTGCTTGTGGTGCTGTTCCCGATCTATGCGTTCCCCTATATCGTGCTCCAACATGACGAAGCACGGGGCGATGGTTATACGCTTCGAGAGCGGCTGGCGGGTGGTTACCATCGGAGAGAATGGGCTGAACGTTTGAATACTTATGAAGTTACTACCGCGATCTCTCAATTTTCCAAGGTTTGGACGAAGCGTTTGTGGGGGGCAGAGAGTCAAGTTGTGTATCCGCCGGTTGACACCCGCTTCGAGGTAGCTAACAAATTCAACTTAATACTTAGTGTTGGGCGATTTGCAATTGAAGGCGAAGGGCATACAAAGAAACAAGCTGAAATGTTGACTGCTTTTAGCACGCTGCGCCATAGTGGTTTTTCGAACTGGAACTACTTTTGCGCCGGAGGACTCGGTAACTCTCCACGACATTATGCCTACTTTGATGAACTTAGTCGCATCGGAGCGGAATGCGAAGCGAATGTGATCGCAAACGTCGCGCGCAATGAGCTAAAGCAGTTGTATGAGAAATCTAAAATATTTTGGCACGCAGCCGGTTACGGTGAAGATGAAGACGTGCATCCTGAACTGACGGAGCACTTCGGCATCAGCACCGTTGAGGCGATGGCTGCGGGTTGCGTGCCGATTGTTATCAATAGAGGCGGTCAGAGAGAGATCGTGCAGCACGGTGTAAGTGGCTTCCTGTGGGATACGCTGGACGAGTTGAAGGAATATACGTTGACGGTGGCCCGTGACGAGCAACTAAGAGAGCGAATGTCACTAGCCGCACGCCGCCGCGCGCAAGACTTCAGCCGTGAGAAGTTCGTTGAAAGCTTTTTTGAATTATTACAACCGTTCTACAATAATTTATAAGACCAGCTTTGTGCCGCGACTTTTCTGCCACGCGCATTACTGAGGAGAACAAAGGGGGCTGAGCCGTGAGTCCGGTGTTGTACACGCTGAATTATGGACGTTACAGTTATCATCTGCACACACAATCACGACAAGAGCTTGCGGCAGACGCTGGAGTCTTTAGTCCGCCTGCGCGTGCCTGAAGGCATGAGTTGTGAGTTGATTGTGGTTGATAATGCTTCGGAGGATTGTACGGCTGAAGTTGTTCGTTCATGCGAGATGACGAACATGGCGGTCTGCTACATCTATGAGCCGAGGCGTGGGCAGTGCTACGCCCGTAACGCGGCTCTCGCGGCGGCGCGGGGAGAGGTAATTCTATTCACCGACGATGACGTAAGATTGCCGCACAACTGGATTGAAGGCATGTGCGCGCCGATCCTGCAGGGCGAAGCTGATGCAATTGTAGGTGGAGTAAAAATAGCGCCACACTTAGAACGTTCATGGATGGAAAAAGGCCACCGATGGTGGATGGGTTCTTCGGAGTATATAAACGTTGATGCTCCCGAAGGCATGATCGGTGCAAATATGGCCTTCTCGAAAAAGGTACTTGAAAAAGTGCCGGGTTTTGACACCGAACTCGGCCCCGGCGCTTTGGGGTTTGAGGACGATACGCTCTTTACGCGCCAGATTGTTGCAGCCGGGTACCGTCTCGGTTGCGCGCTGGATGTATGCGTTGAACATCATTTCGATGAGTCGCGGTTGTCGCGCGATGGCTTCTTTGAGCGTTCAAGGAGGGCTGCAATGTCATGGGCCTATGTTGCGTATCATTGGGAACATCAACTTATACGCTTCCCCCGCTTGCGTTTGGCTAAAGCAATGTTGCGATTGATGTACAAGCGTTTGAGGAACAGGCGTGACATGCGGCGCGACGAAGGCGTGCCCAGTTGGGAAATTGATGTGGTATGTGGAGTGTATTTCTATAAGCAACATTTAGCGGAGCGCGGGCGCAAGTTTAATTATGAGAAACATGGATTGGTTAAAGTACGAAACGGTGACTGTTAGCTTGCGTTAGGTTAAGGCTTAATGATGTGCTGTAAGTTGGTATAGGAAACTTTCAGTTCTCGCACAGTCACTTATCCGGTGTGCCCTGTATAAAGAAGAATATAGCTTGGGGAAATGATAATGGCTTCTGTTAGCTTCTCGTTAAGCGTTAAAGTTTTAATGCATTTCAGCGGGTAACAGCTTTGCTACGTTTGTTTTCTTAGAACGGCGTTTGAATATTGAGCCGTGAAACCTTTAGTTTCAATTCTAATTCCTGCTTATAATGCCGCGCCGTGGCTCGGCGAAACTTTGCAGTCAGTCCTCACTCAAACTTGGCTGAAAAAAGAGATTATAATAGTTGACGATGGCTCAACGGACGACACGCTAACAATTGCTAAAAGGATCAGGTCAAGCAACATTAAAGTTATCGAACAGACAAATCGAGGTGCAAGCGCGGCGAGAAACATAGCCTTAAGAGAAGCACAGGGCGATTTCATTCAATTCCTTGATGCCGACGACCTGCTAGCTCCCGATAAGATCGAAACACAGATGAAGGTATTTGCCGACTGGGGGTCGAGTGCCGTTGCCGCAGGCGCGTGGGCGAGATTCTGCACCACAACATCGGAAGCGAGGTTCATTCAGCAACCGCTGTGGAATGACATGTCGCCAGTAGAGTGGCTGGTATGTGAAATGCAGGGCGGAGGTATGATGATTCCCGCCGCGTGGATTGTGCCGCGTTCGATTGCCGAACGCGCGGGGCCGTGGAATGAGGCGTTAACCTTACATGACGATGGTGAGTATTTTGCGCGCGTAGTCTTAGCAAGCGATGGCGTTCGGTTCTGTCATGGAGCGCTTTGTTTTTACCGTTCTGGCGTCCGCACTAGCTTGAGCAACTCATACTCTAACGCTGCAATAGAGTCGGCTTACAAGTGCCGCGAACTTTGCGTTGAACATCTGTTGGCGAGGGAGGATAGTCCCCGCACGCGGCGCGCGTGTGCGACAGTTCTCCAGAATTTCGTGTATTGGATTTATCCGGCGGCGCCGGAATTGGTGCGGCAAGCGGAAAGCAAGATTAAATTGCTCGGGGGGATAACCCATAAGCCAGAGGGGGGCAAGATTTTCAAATCTCTCACGCGTGTCATCGGTTGGAAAGCGGCGCGGCGGCTCGGAAGGATGGTGCGTCCCGTTCGGGAGTCTTAGTGCTGTGAATATCAAAAGATTAAAGGATAGCGCGTTCTTCAGAGTGCGGAGCGCCGGCAGGGAAATCGCGTGGTGGCGGCAGTCCGTTCGCAGTTTGGAGAATTGGTCTGAAGTAATAACGGACCGATTGCGCACAAAGTTCGGAGTTAAGCTTAAATGCAACGAGTTGAAGTTGCGCGACGGCTTGGCATTTTCGCTGCACCCAGGATCAACAGGTCTGTTTCAGGTTTATTTGGAAGTTTTCCCTTGGTCACTGTATGACGGCGATCCCTTGTTTAAGCTTAAAAAGGGCGATACCGTGATTGACATAGGCGCCAATATAGGTCTCTTCACGCTCAAAGCAGCGCGTCTGGTCGGTGAGGGAAGAGTTTATGCTTACGAGCCGTGCTCCATGCACTTCAATCTCCTTAGCGAGAACGTGCGTAGAAACAACCAGAAGAACGTTCAAGTATTTAAAGAAGCGGTTTGGAAAAACTCGGACGCGCTTGAACTATTGTACTCCAACGACACTGAACCGAAGGACACCAGCATATTTCAAATGGGAGGCGAGCAAAGAGAGACGGTAGGTGCCGTGACATTAGAGGAGATTTTTCGGGAGAATAAAATCGGCTCGTGTGATTTTCTCAAGATGGATTGTGAGGGGGCAGAATATGACATCCTGTTTTACGCTCCGGATCATGTACTGAAATCCATTAAGAAGATCGCTATGGAATGGCATAAGTTTGATGCTTCGCATGTGCCTGAGAAGCTCGCCGAGTTCCTCACAAAAAAGGGATTTACGATCATAGGAGAGCCTGCGTGGGCAGACACTACAGGTTACCTGTATGCCGTCCGGCAGTGAATAGCTGTGCTTATTGTATGGCTACAATGTGCGAGCGTAATAAGGGTGGTTGCGCCTGGTGGAACAATTATCTGTAGCGTTCCCATTAGGCATGATTCGTTAAAGTTTAATGCGCGCCGACGTTCAGCTTATGAACAAGCCGTCAATTTCTTTGCCGGTTTAGAACTGCTCGATCCGTGTGTTTTTGACTTTACCTCCGGTTGAGTTTTAATCGGCTGAGATGTTACTCGAAATTTGACGATCCCATCGCCTGCTTTCGTTCTTGGAAACCTTCCGAGCATCAAGCATGATACGACCGAAAGCATTATCTTACTGTTACGCTCGGCTACCGAAAACGGGTTTGGGCAATATGCTGCTGGTCTGGGCGCGTGCTTTGGTGTTCGCTCATTTAAACAACTTGCCCTTACTAGTATCGGGGTGGAGTCAAGCCCGCGTCGGGCCATTTCTGCGGCGCGAAAGAAGCAAGCGGTTATACCTCAATTATTTCAAAAATTTAAATACCATCAGCTTGTTTGAGAAGCTGATATTTATACGAACCTATAATTGGGTTATCGAGCCGGACATCGCGCCGTTGTCGTCGGAGCAACATAAGGCATCGCGCAGTTTGTACGTTTTTAGGGAAACGCCGCATTGGTCGGATTATTTTTATGGCATTAAAGATCATAGAGACTTTATTAGGGAAGGTCTTTACCACATGCTGTCTCAAAAGCATTATGAGAAACTTTCTAATTTGAGACGTCCCGTTATCGGCGTGCACGTTCGCAGAGGCGACTTCCGGGAGTTGCGGCCGGGGGAAGACATCTCGCAGAGTGGTCTGACGCGCACACCGCTGAACTATTTCAAAAATTTGATCGACTCGATCCGGGCGCTGCATTCCGTAGAGTTGCCGGTCACCATCTTCTCGGATGGTAGCGACGATGAGTTAAATGAGTTATTAAATATGCCGAACGCATATCGTTCCGGCGAGAACTCAGACATAGTCGATCTCCTGTTATTGTCCAAAAGCAGAATCGTAATCACCTCGCGCGCCAGCACATTTAGTTACTGGGGGGCGTTCCTCTCGGACGCTCCGGTCATCCTTCATCCCGATCACCGCCCGCCAACTCACGCGCCGGTTCGATCCCTTAATATTAACCGCACCTTGTTTGAGGGCAGCGTTACGGGGGCAGCAGAGATGTGGCCGGAGTTGCTGGTGCGGAACATCAAAGCGATTATGCCGTGATCTAAGTCCGGTATGAAAACTTCGGCTCTTGGTCTGCTTTGCGCGATCTAAGAGCTGAACGTGAGAAGTTCAACATGGTATTCTCCGGTGTGTAACGCTTAAGACGATGCTTGCTGTTATTGAGACACACCCGATTCAGTATCACGCTCCTGTTTACCGCGTGTTGCAAACGCAACTGCAGGTGCCGGTAACAGTAATTTACGGCTCGGATTTCAGTGTTTCGGGATACCGAGATCGTGAGTTCCAAGCGAGCT
>JACCRA010000407.1 GCA_013813825.1 Pyrinomonadaceae bacterium
CCAGATCAAGTTCCTCGTTGTAAGCGGTGATAATGATGGTTACAACCGGCGTCCACGACACTTGCCGCCGCACTGGGCGCGCCCGCAACCGACTGACCGCCGCTAACAATAGCGGGTAGCCGATATAGGTGTAGATAAGGGTCGCCACACTCGACCAAAAAATTAGTCCGGCGATGAACTTGACGATCTGCATGACGTGATTCCCGATTCCCGGTCAGACCGATGCTACTACGGCTGACGCCGGCTGCGAATGAGGGACGGTCTCGCCGTCAGCCGTGCTCTCCCCGACGACCCGTCCGCTCTCGGATTCATACAAGCGCCGCAGGCAGACGGCGTACCCGACCAAGTAGTAGACGTACCACATGTAGGCCACCGAGCCGAAAAAGCTGCTGACCATATAGGCGATCAAACTCGCTTGGAGCCCGACAGCAAGATAATAGAAGTGCCTTCCCCGCTTTCCACGCCTTTCGGCGAAAGTCTCACGCTCCACCTGTCGTAGCCGCCGGAGCGGCGCCACCATGAACATAACGTAGAGTACCAACGCCGTCAGTCCCATCTCCGAGGCCACCTGCGTGTAAGAGTTGTGGCTGACCAATTCGTGAATGGACATGATGTGAAAATTGCCCATGCCAATGCCGAACAAAGGGTGGCGCAGTGCCACAATAATAGACCTCGTCAGGATCTGTTGGCGCGTACTCGCCGAGCCGTTCGGATCGAGGCTGTGATCGAAAATCGAGGCCAACCGACCCGTGTAATTTGATGGCGCGAGGGCGAAAAATCCAAGCGCCGCGGCAAGGAGCAGCGGCAACATCGCTAGCCGGTTCCGGCGCCCAAGCTTTAACGTGAGCGCGGCGATTGCGCATGACAACCCTAAGAAAGCGCCGCGCGAAAATGTTACCACGGTGCCGGCGAGCAACAGCACGGTACAACCGCCGTAAATCAATTTCTTCAGGAAATTTCGCGCGCTGAAGAATAAGGCAACCCCGATTGGCACCATGCTGATGAGGTGGATCGCCATATCGTTCGGATTATCGAAGATGCCGCCAAGCGCCCCCTTGACGCGATAACCCTCAACCGTAAAGTTGCCTAACCGGTATTGGTCCAGCGCCGTTAGGCTCACAAACACCCCCGCGCCGAGGGTCAGAAAGATGAGCCACATCAAACGTCTCTCAGTCCGCGCGACATTAACGATGACGACGAAAATAAGAACGGCTTTAAAGAAAGTGCCGGTAAAAGTTGCCCACGCTTCGTCCGGTCTGATCGCCAGCGGGATCGATAGCAATCCGGCGAGGCAGAGCAACAAGACGAGTTTCACCTCACGCAGCTTCGCCGTCAGCGTGCCTTCCAGCGCTAATTGCGAGGGGATGTAAACTGCAATGGTGAACAGGGCACAGCCTAACGCGATGTATGAAACCCCGGCGAGTGCCGGAATAAGTTCGTAAGGGCGGAAATAAAGAACAGTCGTGAACAAGAACAGCCCTGCGTAAGTGAGCGCGTGTCCCCTCTTTAGTAATGGGGTCTTGTTTTTTTGTGGGAGCGTGTCGGCGCGGCTCGACGTTTCGGGCGAAGGCAATTCGGAATCAAGAGGTTTTTCCGCGCGGACCGCAGCGGCGGGAACCGCTGCGGAAAGAGGCCGGAGCACTGCTGCTTCTTGTGGCGTCTCAGCCTCCGCAGCAGTGCCGTGTCGCTGCTGCCGGAGGGGAGCGACGGATTCGTGCTCTAACGGAACTTCGTATCTCATGAATGGCACTCGCAGTAATTGACACGCCGCCGCCCGGGTTGCATCACACCATAAAAACGCGGGCCGGCGGTGGTGCGTATTTCCTGCGCTCTCACATATTTACTTTCGGAGAGCAGCGCGCTTCTTAAAAAAATCATCTCTGGCAGCATTTCGCCGTCAGAGTGCGTCGCTCTCACTTGCCGCTTGATCGTAATCGCCGCCGGCGCGGGGGCATTCCGCGCCGGCAGCGAGTTATAAAGCTTCCCCGAAGAAAACCAAACCGATTTCGTCTACCAGATTTTACCTCAAAGACTTACCTAACCTGAACTACAGCCAGACAGACTACACGGCCACCGACTCTTCAGTGTCACCGATTAGCACCAGTGAGCGCACCCGCTCGCGCAAGGACGACTCGAAGCGCCGTGCCTCTTCGATCTCGGAAAAAGCCAGTGCCCGCAACTGCTGCTCAATGCGGCGGCGGTAGTCGGAGACGAGAGAATCCGAGACTCCGAGTCGCGCGGCGGCTTCGAGTTGCGTGATGTGGTCGGGACTTAAATAACAATGCCAAAGCACGCCGAGGATGCGATCATATTGCTTCGTCTTCCCTCGTACGGAGAGGTGCAGGCCCTTCAGAAACTCGTCCACGAAGCCCGACGCGGCCTGCTCGGATTCTCGACGAAGCAGCCCTTGTTCGGGATTTTCGCGCCCATCAACCGGCTCGAAGACCCGCCCGCCGTCGTCGCCGTCGTCGCCGCCCAAAGGCACTAGATAGATGTCCATCACTGGCAGGCGCGACATCACGAAACTCCTCAGCGTTCGCACGTCGATGGGCGCGTCCGAGGCTTCGAGCACCGAGATAATTAAGTCTTCGAGATCGGTGTTGCTGATGATGATTTGCGCGTCGCCCGTGCAGCCGACCATCCGCGTGTCACGCTGGCGCACCGGGATCATGTGGACGCGCTGCTCGGCCTCGTGTGTGCTGCGGCGCGGCTTGCCCTCCAGCCATTCGCTCAGGCCATAGACGCGGTCGGCGAGGCGGCGGTGGTGCTCTTCGCCGCCGCTTGCCGGCTGGCCGTCGAAGCGGCGGAAGTTGGCGCTGGATTGGATGATCGTCGAGATGCGGCGCGCCAGCCGGTACGACTCGGGGTGGCGTTTACGAAGTTCGGCGGTGAGCAGGTTCGTTAGTTCGATCTGGCCGATCTCGCATTCGATCTCGGCGTCGGTCATCTCGGTATCGATGTAGTGCTGAAAACGTCCCTTACTCAACAGCGTGACGAAAAGTTCCTGCGTGAGATCGACGTAAGCGTTGCCCCGCTCTGCCCCCTCAACGAGGAGGCCCGCGCTGTGAGAGGCGCGCACGAGCGGATGGCTGCAAACGATACGGTGGAGGTCCGCCCAGAGTCGAGTGACGTCAGAGCGGCCAAGGGAATCACCCCATTGCGCGTGCTGGTGGTGCGGACGGCTGCCGCGCGCCGTACGCTCCGCAGGAGAGGCCGGTGCTCGTTCCGTGTCCCGGGCGGAGGTTTCCTCGGTAGCACGCGTCATGGGCTGATCTACGCCGTAATTGCGGTCTGTGGATGTTGCAGCCATAGCAGTAATTTATTAGTCGTCTCAACCTTCGGTGGTGAGAGACGGGGAGAGACGTCTAGTATTTTCAGTGGCAGGGTTCAGAAGAGGTCAGGATCGCTGATGCTTGATGATTCACCGTGCGGGGAGTGCAGGTTCATCCTCAGGATGGTATCAGCAGTTGTATGCATTCGTCTTCTCAAAAATTATCGTCCCCGTGACTGTTGGGTGCGAGATGGATGCTCGACTTATT
>JACCRA010000372.1 GCA_013813825.1 Pyrinomonadaceae bacterium
CCGCGCCGATCTTTTACGACGCGCTGGCGTACCCAGAAGCCGCCATCGCTTTCGCCATCGAGCCGAAGTCCAGACAAGACGAAGAGAAGATCAGCGTCGCCCTCCACAAAATTCTCGAAGAAGACCCGTCGCTTCATTTCACCCGCGACGCGCAGACTAAAGAGTTTATCCTTTCCGGCTCCGGCCAACTCCACGTCGAGACGGTCGTTGAAAAATTGAAGAATCGTTATCACGTCGAAGTTGCATTGCACCCGCCCAAAGTGCCGTACAAGGAAACGATCACGCAGCGTGCCGAAGTGCAGGGCCGCCACAAGAAACAGACCGGCGGACGCGGCCAGTTCGGCGACTGCAAAGTTGTTTTCGAGCCACTGCCGCGCGGCGAAGGGTTCATCTTCGAGGACAAGATTTTCGGCGGCGCGGTGCCGCAGCAATTTCGCCCAGCCATCGAGAAAGGCATCGTCGAAGCCGCTTCCACTGGAGCCATCGCCGGCTATCCGCTCGTCGATTTCAAAGCGACGCTCATTGACGGCTCGTATCACACGGTCGATTCCGACGAACATAGTTTCCGCGCCGCCGGCCGCAAAGCCTTCCGCACCGCGATTGAGAAAGTGAAGCCGTCGCTCTTAGAACCGATCATGGACATCGAAGTGGTCGCCCCGCAGGAGTGCAGCGGCGACATCATGGGCGACTTGAATTCCCGTCGCGGGCGCGTGCAGGGCATGGATATGCGCGGCAAGAATCAAGTCATCAAGGCACAGGCCCCGATGTCCGAGATGCTCGACTACCAATCCAAACTCAACTCGATCACCGCCGCGCGCGGCTCTTTCCACATGGAATTCTCACACTACGATCCCGTACCGGGGCAGATCGCGCAGAAGATCGTCGAACAGGCCAGAGCCGAAGGTAGAATCAGAGGCGAAGAGGAAGAGTAAGAGCAAAGATGAAGGATGAAGTTAGCTTTGTCCTTCGTCCCCGGTACAACAAGTGCGGGCGGCAATTATCACGTTGCCGCCCGCACTTGTGTTTTCGGATGACGGTCGTTTCAGGATTTCTTAACGAAAATCCGTTTGAACTGTGAGGTGCCGGTGGGCGTGATCTGTTTCTGCTCGATATTCAAATCTTTGCCGTCGGGCGATAGAGTCCACTTGCGCGTGGCATAGGTGGTATCGGGGCCTTCGGGCGTCTGGACTGGTATTTCTTCTTTAACCTCAATCGAGTTGCCATCCGCTGACCAAGAGGCAGTGCGCTTGGCCTTGCTGCTACTGGTCGCGCCGCCCGGAGGGCCGTCGGCGGTAAATTCCGTCTCCTTGCCGTTAATCTCGTAGGTGTAGTTGATGGTTCGCTCCGCTCCCTGCGGCGGCTTGATCTTCAGCACGACGGCGAGCGTGTCGCCCGTATGCGTGACGGTCAAAGCCTGCTCCATCCCCGCCGGAACGCTCTCGCTGCGCGCGGGGTCCAGCACCCATGTCCCGCTGAAATCAATTTTCGCCGCCGCGACGATGACCGCAGCAGCAGATACCACAGCCAGCGCGACAACGGCCGCGCAAGTGCCGACTAATCTCCGCTTCATACTGATTCTCCTTTGCCGGGGCACACCCGAAATTTTAACTGTCTGGCGTAGTACGCCCCGCGCGCCGTTTCGTTTCATTCGCCGCCTCCGCCTCATTCAAACTTGGGCCGGGCTTCCACAATCTTGGAATACAACGCGTTACTCTGATTGAGCGCCACAGTGGTTGCGCCGGAGCCGACGCTCAACTGCTGTAACCAGAAGGCCTCCGCCCACGGTTCCCTGACGTAACCCATAATCCAGTAAGTGCCCGGCTTGAGCCGCCTGAAGGATGCGTGCCCTAGCCGATCAATGCTCACCGTCTGGACGACGCGCGGCTGCCACAAAGGTTTGGATTGGTCCAGCAGCAAAAACACGTCCGAGCTTAGAGAGTAAGCCTCCCGACGCCTCGCGTTCAGTAAGCCGGCAAGGCTCCTCAATTTCGGGTGCTCTCGGTGAACCATCTCGCTCACCTCGTTCTCGTCGTCGCCCGCGCGCATCGCCAAGGTGATCGGATCGGCGTCGAGCAGGTGGAAAGTGACTGCCCCCCTCGGCTCTCGTTCGTCCGCGGTAGCCGGCACCTGCACGTTCAACTCAACATCGGCTCGCCTCAAGAGAGCGTGGCAATCACAGAGGAACACCAGCGCGGGGAGCAGGAGCGACACAAGGATGTGTTGACGCTTCATGAATCATCACTTTACTTCGCGGAGCGGCGGGCGAGCACGGCGACACGAATGCTCGGCGGCGTCTTCACGAAGCATCACGTCCGGAGCGCGCAACGGAGCGCGGGCGCTTGCATCGGCACATGGTTACGGCCGACGACAGCGAAAACTTTTTTCCCTTCGCGGGCGGCCTGCGCCAGCACTCTGAACATGTGCAGGTTCCGGTAGCCGCTCGACTCCTGATTGATTTCGCGTTCGATCTCGGCGAACTGCGGCTGGGCCAGGTCGGAGGAATGCTGCGCGCCGAAGTAAAAGAGCCGGCCCACCGCCGGAGCCGTGGCCGACGGCTTCAAGTCCAGAGAGAAGACGGGATTTGTCACCTTCGGCCAGTCGGAATAAGGGATTAACCTTTCGGCGCAGTGGGCGAACGGATCGGAGGTTGCCGTCTGCGTCCGCGCTTGAAATTGATGCGGCGCGAACAAGCAGAAGGCCGCGAAGAGACAGGAAACTACTTTCATCTTGTTACCACCTTTCGAGAGGCTTCATACGTGCAATCTCCGGGAGCGGTTCCGCTCAAGCTGCGGCTCAAAGTCGGAAGGAATCTCAAGCGGTTTCCGCGCCGCTCCCCGGCTCTTCAATCGGAAACCTCTCGCGGAAGTCAGCCGTGCGGAGCCGTAGCGCGAGCCAGTCGTCGAAGATTTCGGGCGTTTGCAGCCAGACGGTGAACCACTGCGCGATCTCTTCCTTCTCGGCGCGCTTGCGTTCGTTGACCGATTGGTTGCCCGCGATCATCAGTGCCCGCTGCTTCCCTCTAAGCAGCGTCTCGCGCACGCGGCGCACTCCTTCCTGATCATTCTTGCGCTTAAATTCTTTCCGTAAATTGTCGAGCCGCTTGATCGAAGCGGCGGCCTGCTCGAAGTCAGAGAACTTGAGGACGTTGCGAAACATCGACTCGTAAGGATCGGCGTGGCGCGCGCGCCAGTGCGCGTCAGCCTCCAACACCTCGGCATGGCGCAACTCCGCACCCTCATCGGCCAAGAGCCGCGCGACGCTGGCCGGGCTTTCGGCCGCGCCTCCGCCGAAGCGTTCCGCGACCGCCGCCCTGATCGCTTCCAACTCGGCGCGCCCCACCGTCTCGCAATCGAGATGCTCCCACACTTCGATCATCAGGTCGCGCTTGGTCCGCGCCGCCCATTCATGTTTCTTCATTGCCGGAAGAGAGTAACTCGTAAATCGTGAAGCGTAAATTTTGATATTGCCTTGAATATGCTGCTCTGTTATCTTCCGCGCATATCTGGACGTGCCAGCCTCGCGAGTTTCGCATTACCGGCAGGCTAACTTTCTCTCGAATCAGTCAACTCCCTCGCCACTCTGACCAAGCAACCCGCGCCCGCTTTGAGCTTCGCCACCGATGCTTGTCGCTTGCAACATTGTGCTAGACAAACCGTTATGCAAAAGCGGAACAGTTGCCGCTATTATTTTCATTGAATCGGCAATACGCACTTGTGAGTCACAAGGACAGGTAAAGACTTCGCCCGACGCCTGTTCTTATTTCCGTGTGGAGCTTCACTAAACCCTCCACCGGTATTCCCCCAATTGCCCCAAAGGAGGCTCCGTATGAAAAAGTTAGTCTTGCTGTTAGCAGTTTGTATGTTGGGCTTGTCCATGCCCGCTTGGCAAAGCAGCGCTCAAGCCCCGCCCAGTTGTTTAACTTTCCAAGTGCCGGTCGTCGTGCAT
>JACCRA010000421.1 GCA_013813825.1 Pyrinomonadaceae bacterium
TATCGAATCCGCACGGCGAAGCCGACATTGCCGGCATTGTTGGGAGCGGTCGCTGACAACGGGCCGGAGAAGGTCCAGCGCACGTGCGTCACGTTGCGGTCGAAGCCTGCAGGCGCGCCGCCGCCGCCGCTCGCCGGTGTGTAAGTATGATTCGCGCCGCCGTCGCTCGAATAGCTAACTGTCACACTCAGACCGGTTGTGCCGGGGTTATTCACGACAGAGCCGACTTTGAAATCAGTGTTGTCGTTAATCTTCAAAGTCGTGTTGAGATTCGGGTCGGTCAGAGTAAAGTTGGACGCCGCCGAGCCGCCCGTGTTGGTGAAGGTAATGGTGTAAGCGAGTTCAGTGCCCGGCGTCTGCGTTCCCGCCGGCGTGACGCTCTTCGTGAGCGTGATGTTAGGCTGCGCCACGACTACTACGTTGGCCGTTGCCGGAGCGTTATCAGTAGTAGTGGGCGTCGTATCAATCTGGAATTCATTGGCATGAGCGATGGCGTTGTTGACATAAGTGCCAGCCTCGCTGGGCATCACGACGCGAAAGCTCAAATCTCTGGCCTGACCGGCAGGGATGCTGAAACTTCCCGCCCAAGTGAGCATCGCGCCTGAGACGGTCGGATTGCTGATCGCCGTACCGTTGAAGGTTGAAGACCCGGCCACGTAACTCGGTTGGGCCGGGCTGGTTGGGAGCGTATCAACGTAGTCCGCGATGGAGACCGCGTTCGGGCCGGTGTTGGCGATGCGTAAAGTGTAAGTGACCGTTCCGACCGGCGAAACCGGCGATGGCGTGGCGAGTTTGCTGAGCGTGAGCGGCGGGGGTAGCGCCGTAATGGTGATGACGCCGCGACTGCCGAAATCGCTGTTGTAATGATAGCTGCTGCCCGAAAAATCGTAGATCAGCGTCGAGGCGGTGGTGGTTCCCGTCGAGAGCACCTTTACCGTGTAGGTGGTGACAACATTGCCGCCGGCCCTGCCGCTTGGATACTGCTCCGGGCCGACGCAGTTGCGGTAGGTGGAAAGATTCAGCGGGTTGTTGTCCCAGCCGCAGGCATCGGCATAAATCTTGTTATTAGTGCCGCCGGTCGGACTGGTATAAGTCGTGGAGACAGACAAGACCTGAAAGATGATGTTGGACAAATTCAAAAATGCTTCCAACTGATCGTAGCCCTGCGTGGCCGTGCTGGCGCGCACGGTGTAGGAATAAGTCTGCCCCTGATAAACCGTGGTCGGGCCGGTGACGGAAGCGACCGTATTGCGATTTTGCGAGATGAGGCGTTCGACATAAAGTTCGCGCGGCGTCGGCGTAC
This sequence comes from Pyrinomonadaceae bacterium, assembly GCA_013813825.1. Taxonomy (GTDB): domain Bacteria; phylum Acidobacteriota; class Blastocatellia; order Pyrinomonadales; family Pyrinomonadaceae; genus JACCRA01. Next base: position 1,304 of record JACCRA010000421.1, read on the forward strand.
TCACCGGCGCGACGCCGTTGGCGCTCACCGTGATGTGATAGCGACGCGCCGTGTCGTAGGCTAACGAAGTCCGCGTAACCGTCACGGGGAAGTAAAAGTCGGCACAAGCGCCCGCCGCCAGCGACGCGGTGGTGACGGAGACGGAGCCGCCGAGGTTCAAGAAAGGATTCGCGCTATCCCAGATGAAGTTTCCGACCACGTTGGTGAGCGTTGCCGGGCCGGTGTTACAAGCCCGCGCGCCCACGGGAAACGTGTCAGGGCCGACGCTCTGATTGTTGCTGTCGAGGCCGATGACATTCCAAGTCACGGGCGTGACCGTGAGTTGTGCGTAAGCGGCTTGGACTCCCCCAATTCCGCAGAGCAGCGCCAGCAGCAGTCCCACGCGCATCAGGAACGCCCGCGCCACGGGGCGGAGAACATTAGCTCTTCCCCGCATCGGCATCGCGGCGGACATCATTGGCTCTCCCCTCCGCTCTGTGTCTGCCCGCTCCCGCCGCCCGCCGCCAGCCCTTGCCGCGAAGTGCCGAACAAGTCGAAGAGGTTCGAGAGTTTTGAGGAGATGGTGAAGTAGAAACCGCGCCGCGCGCCGAAGTTCGGCAGGCCGTGCGGCTCGACGGCGGACGTGAAGTTGTAGCCGCCACCGAATCGCAAATCGGACAACGCCCAGTAGCCGAGTTCCGCGCCGGAAGAAAAGCGGCGGGTGTGGCTCGCGGGCTGCGCCAGCATTCGCACCTCGCCCGCGAGATCGAAGCGGCGGCTCAGGCGATACTGCGCGCGGCCTTGTCCGAGATAAGTCAAAGCGGACGCGAACGCGAGCGTCTGATCGCCGTTAGCGCTCAAGCGCAAAGCGAAGCGACCGTACAACTCAAGGTCTTTCGTCAATTGATACAGGCCGTCGGATGAAAGCGTGTCTGATCGATCTCGCGTCGGTGCGCGTCCCGTTGTCGCGTCCTGTGCGAGCGAGCGGCGCGTGTAGCTGAACAGCAGCGCGGCGCGATCCGAATCGAGCGGGCGGAAGCTGATCGCGGCAGTGCCGTTGAAAGAAGAACTGCCGCGCTCGCCGAAGACGGCGCGCCCCATCTGCACCTGCGCGAGCGCGGTCACGCCGTCGCCCATTTTCCCTGCCGCGCCGATGGTCAGGAGTTGGCCTAAGCCGTTGCGGTCGCGCAGCTCATAACGAGCCGACGAGCGGAAGTTCGCCGTCGGCTGCCAAGACAATCCGATGCCGCCGGTGTTGAAACTCTCGCCCTGACCGGCAAGATGGAAGCCGCGCTCGTATTGCAGATCAAGTGAGAACACTTTCGAGAGCGGGAGGCGATTCTGTAAGCCGATGACGGCGAAACTGTCAGTGCCGTTGATGCCGTTCTCCAATTGATACCGCCCAGTCATCGAAGTATAGCGACCGAACTGCGTCTCGACGCCGATGGCCGTCTCGCGGCGCGACCCCGTAGCGGCGAAGCCCGTGTTTGCCACATCCGCAATCGGCACAATCGGGGCCGAAGCTAAACGCTGCGTGAAGAACAAGCGCGCTTGCTGGTTGAATTGATACCTCGCCGAGAGCGTCGTCTGATTCGGGTAAGTCGGATCAGACTCACCCAAGTTTTGCTCGCGCTTGACGGATAGTTCGAGCTTGTCCGTCGGGCGATATTCGACGCCGGCAGTGATGAGGTTGGAAGTCGTGTCGCGCTCGCTCAATTCATCATTCAAACGCCGGAAGTCGTAAGCGAAGAAAGTGCGAAGACGGTCAGTCCAAGTTTCATTCCAACTCAGTCCGGCAGTGATGCGCTCGTTATCGACATTCGCGGTGCGGTTGCGTTCGTCCAGCAGTTGGAAACGAATCACGCGCGACGAGCGCGGGCGCAAGTCGAGCGAGACGCCCGCGCGCTGCGCTCCCGGCGTGCTGGTCTGCCCGAAAGGATTCAGGAAATCTTCGTCGGAGCGCGAGAAGTTGGCGCGCAGCACAGAATCGTACAACGGCAGCGGCTGTTCCAACTCGACGCGGTAAGCCTGCCCGTTATGCTCGCCGTCGCCGATGGTGTTGAAGACGTTGCCATTTGCCGCGACGCGCCCGCGACTCATCGCCCACGCGAATTGGAGTTTGCCACGACGCGGCAGAGTCCATTCGCCGTCCACGCCGCCCAACAGGAACGAGCCGAGATCAGCCTGCCGTTGATCCACGAATGAGAGACCGAGTTGCAATGTTTGTCCGAAACGCTTTTGCGCCCGCGCGGTATAGACGGCGGACGAGAGATCGCTCGCGCGGTACTCGTAAGTGACCACCGTTTGCAGCAAATTGAGTTCGTAGTCGAACACGCTGATCGGGCGCAGGAAAAATATCTCGCCGCTCGCCGGGTTCAGATTGTAATCCACCGAGCGCGCGAGCGTCTGCCGCGAGAGAATGATTTCCGGGTTGCGGCGGTCGCGCACTTCGAGCGTGACGGTCTCGGAGCCGGGCAGGATGTCGAAGTGCGAGAGGCGTTGGAGCGAGAGGAAGCCGCCCGGCAGCACATCGCGCGCAAACGCGGTGTCGGGCCGCGCGCCGGTGACGGTCACGAAGTCGCCGTTCGCGTTTTCGGCGTGGAGTTTCACGCCCGTCAGGTTGCGCGCGTAAGTGGCGAGTCCGGCCGTTTGCAGATCGGCGTCGAAGTCGCCGAACATCGCGTAAGAGCGCCCGCGATCCAGCCGCGCGTAAAGTTTCGAGTTCGATTGCGCGTCCTCGAAGCGCGTTGAAGAATCGCCGAAGAGCGGATAGACGCGCTCCAACGGATCGAGTTGAAACAGGCGGTCGCGCCCCGCCGCAGTGCGGTTCAGCGGACGCTGCGAGTCGTAAGCGAGGGTCAATAAATTCTGGCCGAAGAACTGGCCGCGATAATAGAAAGCGAGGCGGCTGCGGAAATTGCCCTCTTCGCCGCGCATCGAGATTTCCGGCGCGGCGCGTCCGATTGAGATTTCCGCGAGGCCGACGAGCAACGCCGGGCGCACTTCCGGGATGATGCGGACTTCTTCTTCCGCTTCCACTTCTCCGGCGCTGGCGTGGAGTTTAGCGGTCGCGGGCGCACCGTCGGAGATGAGCTCGACGACCGTTTCGCCGCCCGCGAGTTGCGCCATTTGCTGCTGTGAGTTTTGGTTGATCTGTTCGGCGGAGATGGCCGCAATCGCGTTGGTCCCCTCGCCCTGTAAAGACGAATTGACTTCGCCGTTCTTCGCTTTGTTCGCGTTGGGAACGAGCAGACGGCCCGCCGAAGTCTGCACGGCGATCTGCCCATCCGCCGCCGGGTGTCCCCATTGATCGAAAGCGCGCACGGTAACGAGCGTCGCGTCGCGTCCGCCGGCCTGCACTTCGCGCTTCGCCGGAACAATCTCTAAACGCCGCGCCGGCCCGCGCCCGTACACAATCTGTTCTACGGAGCGCGCCGCCACACCTTCCTTGCTCATGGCCGTCGCCTTCAAGCGGTTCGGACCGGGGCGCAGATTGAGGCCGACGAATGTGAAAGTCGAGACTTTATTTTTATGATCGAGGCGTCGCTCGCCGATGTGGGAATCATTAACGCGCTCGCCATTGACTTCGAGCGCGACCGCCCAGCCTTCAGCGACGCGCGCTTCGACCGACAGCGCGGGTGACATGATGACTTCTTCCGCCGCCGGCTGAGCGACCACCACCTCGCCGGGCGCGATTGGCTCAACGTAATCCGGCGCGGCGGTCTCATACGTGCCGACACGCGAGAGGGGGAGAGGGGGAGAGAGGGAGGCGGGGGACGAGACTGTGTTGGGGAGGGGTAGAGAGGCAGCGAGGAGAGAAGCATCCGTCGCCTCATTGCGCTTTCCAGTCACGTCATTGCTACCGAGCGTCAACGCGGCGGCATCACGTCTCCCCGTCTCCCCCTCGCCCCTTCTCCCTTTCTCCCCGTCTCCCCCTCTCCCC
>JACCRA010000433.1 GCA_013813825.1 Pyrinomonadaceae bacterium
GACGACGTTCTCGATCACGGTGCCGAACATTTTCGTGGTGCGGTAGATGTCCGGCTCGGCTTCGGGCGAGAGGCGGATCACTTTGGCGTAGCAGCCGCCCTCGAAGTTGAAGACGCCCTCGTCTGACCAGCCGTGCTCGTCGTCGCCGATCAGTTGGCGTTCGGGGTCGGCCGAGAGAGTCGTCTTGCCGGTGCCGGAGAGGCCGAAGAAAACGGCCACGTCACCCGCGTCGCCGACGTTCGCCGAGCAGTGCATCGACATCACCCCCCGTTGCGGAAACAAGTAGTTCAAGATCGTAAAGACGCTCTTCTTCGTCTCGCCGGCGTAACTGGTCCCCCCGATGAGTACGAGCTTTTGGCTGAAGTCCATCAGGATGAATGTTTGGGAGCGCGTGCCGTCCGTCGCCGGATCGGCTTTGAAGCTGGGGAGGTTGACGATGGTGAATTCGGGCGTCTGCTGTTCCGTGCTGTCGGCCGCCGGATTGATGAACATGGTGCGGGCGAAAAGCGAGTGCCACGCCAGTTCGGTAATCACGCGGACGGGGAGGCGATAACGCGAATCGGCCCCGGCGGAGGTATCTAAGACGAAGAGATCGAGGCCTTTCGTGTGGGCCATCATGCGTTCTTTGAGGGCGTTGAATTTCTCTTGCGAAAACTCACGGTTGACCTCGCCCCAGAAGACTTTGTCCGCGGAGGAAGGCTCACGCACGATGGCCTTGTCTTTGGCGGCGCGCCCGGTGTGCTCGCCCGTGTCCACTATCAACGCGCCGTGCGCGGACAGGACGCCCTCGCCGCGCCGTGCGATCTGCTCATACAATTCAGGCGTCGTGAGGTTCCAGTAGAGCGTGCCGGCCTCCGTGATGCCGAGAATCTCTAAGCCTTGCGCGGTGCGCTTGTGCCCCTCTTCCCGCATGACATTCTCTTTCGTCAGAACTGATGCCATAAAAGCTCCTTCAATCAGAGTGGTCAGTGGTCAGTAGTCAGTTGGATGTGCTCGATGAGTTGTCGCCTGAAGAATAAGATTCAAGACGGGGCGGCACAAAGCAACTGACCACTGACCATTGACAAGTCTCGTTCATCCTTCATCCCTTGGATCACGGCGTTGGAGTGCTAGTTCACGCAACGCGACGGACATGTCGCGGGCGGCGCGTTCGAGTCGATCCGCGCAGGCTTCGAGTTCGGTGGCTCCGTCCTCCGTGCGAATCGCGACGGCGGCGAGCGCGGAGTCAACTTGTGCGTTCAAGCGTTCGGCGGCCGTTTCGGTTTCATGCTCCGCCTGCGATATTTGCCGGACGGCTGACTGCTGTTTGTAACTCACAAGACCCCCCGCTGATGGCTCGCGGCCCGCTGTCGAAAAACTGTTGCCGGGACGCTTCTCTGTCATTTTGTGTTCAGAGCCGCGCGGTCTTGATCGCCATGTATCGCGCGGTGCTTGATTAGGAAATTGATCTTCGGATGAGCTAAGTTCATACCATTTCAGGCTTGTCGGGATCAAGTCGCGCCGGGGCTTTTGCCGAAGCCCGCGTCGTGCGCCGCGCCAGCTTGCGGCGAGGGCGGCGCGGACGCCATTTGGCCGTCGTCTCCTAGCCCTGTGCGGGTGTCTCCGGCGGCCTCTCTGCCGGCCATGCGGCGCACGGCGGCCGTCAATTCTTCGAATTGATCGTTCTGCAAACGATCCATGCGGCGCGTCAGTTCTTCAAGCAATAACTCGTTTTTGAGGTTGACGCGAAAATCGTTTTCGGCCGCCAGCCGGGCTTTCTGCTGCGCGCGGTTTTGCGACATCAGGATGATCGGGGCCAAGAGCGCGGCGGTCAGCGAGAGCGCGAGGTTTAAGAGGATGTAGGGGAACGGATCGAACGGTGCTTCACTTGTACCGCTGCCGAGGCGCGTCAGCACGAAGGCGTTGATCGCGAGCAGCAACACGCAGTAGATGACGATGAAAGCCCACGAGCCGCCGAGCGACGCGATCCGGTCGGCGACGCGCTGGCCGGGCGTCATCCGCTGCTCCATCTCGACGTTGACGTTGCGCGTCACGCGCTTGGCGACGATGCGATTGGTCTGCCGCAGCCGGCGGGCGATTTCTTGAATCATCACCAGCGCGGCCGAGGGGTGCGCGAGCAGGAAACTGTGCATGTCTTCGCGGCTCAGGCGGCCGAGCCGCGTCTCTTCGAGCGCGCCGGCATTGGCCGAGCGCGGGCTGCCGTCGAGCACGGCCATCTCGCCGAAAAATTCGTAAGGCTCAAGGCGCGCCAGCGTCACCTCGCGCTGATCTTCGTCGTGCGTCCAGATGCGGACGGCCCCGGAGCGGACGATGTAGGCCGCGTCGCCCGGATCGTCTTCGTAAAAGATCGTCTCGCCGGCCTGAAAGGTGACTTCGCCGAGCAGCCGGTTGAGTTCTTCGACCTCCTGTTCATCAAGGCCGTTATAAAGCGGGACTTCTGACAGCGCGCGGGCCTGCGGCGGCGGCTGCCGGCCCTCATGTGCGGCATGACGTGACATCAGGATCAAGCCTCCTTCAGGAGTCGCGGATTATCGCGGGGCGAGGCCTACTGACCGTTTACGGGCGGTCACTGTAGCACTAAAAAGCGAAAGGCAAAAGATGGGCGGCTCCGCTCATGGCAAGAGGTAAAGAGCAAAAGTGAAAGCTGCGGCCGACCGTTGTCGGTGGTCGGTTGTTCGTTGTATTAGTGTTACTCGATGCCTGGGTTTAAGCTCTAGCCGGCAGGGCCTCGAACAGGTGCAAGTGACAACTGACCATGAACCACGGACAATTTTAATGAGACCGGACAAGGCCGCTTTTACGAAACGCGAGTGGGCCGTCGTCGAGACGCGACGCACGCCGGAGCGAGTGCAGCGGTGGCTGAGCGAGATGGCTTACAACCGCGAGTTGTGCGGGGCGACGCTGCGTTCGTTCCGCGAGGTCGTGCGGCGCGGCGCGGCGCATTGTCTGGAAGCGGCGCTGGCGGCGGCCGTCATCTTGGAGCAACACGACTACCCACCGCTACTGCTCAGTCTCGAATCGCAGGATCAACTCGATCACGTTGTTTTCATCTTTCAGCGGCGGGGCCGGTGGGGCGCAATCGCGCGCTCGCGCGACGTGGGGCTGCACGGCCGCCGCCCCATCTTTCGTAGCGTTCGCGATCTGGCGTGGAGCTACTTCGATCCTTACGTCGATGAGACGGGACGCGTTACCGGCTACGGCGTCGGCGACTTGTCGGAGTTGGGCCATTATGATTGGCGCTTCTCGGAGCGCAACGTCTGGAAGGTCGAACGCTGTTTGCAGGAGTTGCCGCATCGCGCTCTGAAATCTTCGGAGCCGAGATACCAGCGTTTGCTCGCGCGTTACCGTGCGTTCCGCCGCGAGCAACCAACCGGCTCGCCAGACTATTTTGCGAACCGCGAGCAGTGGATGAGGTGAAAGGGATGCGGGGAAAGGGAGAATGAGGAGACGGGGAGACGGCGCGAAGGCTTTGTTACATCTCCCCGTTTCCCCCTCTCCCCGTCTTCGTTTACTGCACCGTCGAGGCTGGCAGGAGTGAGCCGCGGCGGTCGGTGGCGACGGCCGAGCCGTCGTCGCTGATAATGCCGATCATGCCATGAAAGTGAATGTCGCCGCCGGAGAGGACGAGCAGCACGTCACCGGCTTTCACCTCCGGGTTCTTGAGTTGAAAGCGGACGACGGTGGCGTGGCCGTTGATCTGCTCAACAGCTTCAAAGTCGAAACTGTCGGCTTCGACGACGAGCGTCTGCGAGTTGTTGCTGTAGTTAGGTCTCTCTGCCATGAATACTGTACCTCACGCGTGCGCGCCCTTTCGTCATACGCTGCTGAATAAAATTGCCGTTATTGATCAAGAAACCCGTCCGGCGCGGGCGGCGATTCGTGCCGACCTGCTCAGGGCGCGACAAAAGGTCTCTTGACAAGCCATGCAGTCTAGCACTCGAAGCAAAAAACTGGCGAGTGCGGAGGACGGTGAAAGCGCCTCAACTTAAGTCTAACTTCTTTCGTTCGATCCTTTCGATTATTGCCTTACGGCGCGAGGCTGATGTTTGGACACATTTTCGTCCCGTTAAGGACGCTTGAGAATAGCCCGGCAATGAATCGCCGGGCCATGTTCACCAGTCCCTCTGGGACACTGCCCGCACACTCTCCGCACGCCCCTTGTCGCGGAACGTGATTTACCGCTCAACTCGCGGCAGCGCATATTCTGGTCATCCACTCATGGCGTCAGCCCGACGCGGCGCATGAGGTCTTGGAAGCGCGGGTCAGAGCGCAAAGGATCGAATGCCGGTTCAACTCGCAGAAACTGCAACTGGGCATCGCGCGCCGCGTAGGCACGTTCGAGCGACGCGAACGCCTGCTCCCGCTCGCCGAGCGCAACGTAGAAGATTGCCAACTCGCCGGGCGAGGCATAGCTCCCGCCCGTCTCCAACTGCTTGAGAATCGCTTGCGCCCGGCCGCGCTCGCCGGCCATCGCATAAGCCACGCCCAAATAGATTCGGTAGCCGGGTTCACCACCCAGTTCGATGGCCCGCTGGTAGGCGGCGATGGCTTCCAAAGTCTTCGGCACTTTGTGCGCGGGCGCGTCCGGCTATCTGTTGAAGACTACGCCGCCAGCGCGCGTGCAATAACGAGTCAATTCGCCAATCGGGTTTGCCGCGACAGCGCGCCGCGCCGGACGGCCAGCCATCAATCAGAGCGCGCAGATCATGAATGATCTACGCGCTCTAAATTTTTACTGAAGAGAATTCCTGCTGCTGTGGTTGTGCGGACGGGCAGGTTTCTGATTTTTAACGCGGCGAGAACGGCCTGCCGTAGAGTTCCTGATACACCCAACCGAGGATGCGTATTTCCGCTGTACAGAGAGTTTCGAGCCAGCAGCAGGTGAGGTAGAGAGCGCGTCCCTGCTCCGTCGGAATCTTCGCCGCTTCGGCGACCACGGAGGCTTCATCGCTCTGCGTCTCTAACTGGTAGGCTTGCGCGATCTCTTCATTTGTCTTCGCGGCATCATCGAGCGCATTTAAGAGTTGGCCGATCCAGTCGTGAAGTTGCGGCTCGCTCGCGTGTTCGATGAGCGCTTGCATCACGCCGACGGCGAGGCGCGCTTCGGCCGACTCGAACTCGAAGACCGCCTCGCCCGCGCGCCGGCTCTCTTCCTGCTTCCACTGAAACAGTTGTTCGACTGCGGGTTGACGCACCGCCGCCACGCGCGGATCGTGTTCGAGGAACCACGCGATCAAATCGGCCAGCGACGAAGGAGCGATGCGTCCCTGCGGGTCTTGGGTGAGCGGCGGAGGGTTATTCATAGCTTCGGAGTTCAAAGCCTCAAGTCAAAAAAGTCGGCGTCACGGCCAGCAGCGGGATCAAAGCTCGCATAGTATTATTCTGACAAGCTCTGGACTTCAGACTCTGACTCTCGAACCTTCGCGAGGTCTTTGCCGAAGACGCCGTTCCACGGCGGGATGACGACGGAGAGCGCGCCGCCGCCCTGCGCCTGACAGGCGAGGCGGATCAGCGGGCGCTCGTCGTTGTCGGCAGCGTCGAGGTAGCCGAACTCGCGCAGTTTCCGACACTCGCGCTCCGACATGACGGAGAGTTTTTCCGCGCCGCCGAGCACGCCGATCCAGCAAGTGCCGCACGAAGCCGAACGACACTGCACCGGAATTGGTCCCTCGCCGATGGTGCAGCGCGCGTCCGCCTGCGACCAGTCGCGCTGGTCGGTCGCGGCGGCGGTGGCGATCTCCTGCCGGTGCATCAGCTTGAACCGCGCCTCCGGATCATGCTCGTTCCACACCACGGTCCAGACCTTGTCCATCGTTCGCAGCAGATTGCCAAGCAACCCTTGACTGTCATCGCGCGCCCGTCCGCGCAGGATGTGTTCTGGCGTCTGCCGCGCGTCTTTCGCGTCGAGTCGCACGACGATGCCGGGCGCGGACTTGAAGGCCGCCAGCCCGACCTGCCGGAGAGTCATCAAAGCGACGAACGTAATGCCGTTGACAAGCGACTGATCCGCTTTCACTTGGCCGGATACCTGTCCTGCGAGTTGCTGAGTCTCGGCGACGAGTGACCGCAGCCCGGCAGTCACGCCGTCGTCGTCCTTTGTCGCGCGCTCGGCCACCACCTCTTTAACCTGCGGCCAGAAGCGATGGCCGTACAGAAACGTGTGCGACGAATCGATCTGATCGCGCAGCAGATACTTGCCTTGCAACAGTAGCTTCTGCGCCAACCGCGCCGGATCATCCGCCGCGGCCAGAGCCTGTTGCAGCAAAAGCGGGTAGAACGCGAACCAGATGGCGACGGCGTTCCTATCTACTTCGTGAATCAACGGCCGCAACTCCGCCAGCGCAGCCGTCCACGCCGCCGCGTCGTGCCGCGCCAAAAACTGCTCGTATGCTGTCTGACTCTCCAAATCCATAGACACCTCTGACGGGAAATTCACTGTAAAACGAATTGGAGAGTGTAGCCAGCAGGAAGGTAAAAGGCAAAACGACAGTCAAGCTAACGAAGGCATAAGGCAACCGGCACAGGGCAAAAAGGCAAAGGTAGGTACAGACAGAAGAGGAAAAAGCTTTAACAAAAGCGCGCACTTAGTCGCACCCCGCACGCCGCCTAACGCTCCCCGCCCGCAAGCAGCCTTCATGCTAATCAGAGCGAGCAATATGAAAGCCATGCTATCGGGCGGTCAGGTGCAAGCGGAGCGTTAGGCGGCGCGTCGGCTGTACCTAGCGCCCTTCCATTTGTATCGGCGTATTCTGGAAGGCGGCGATGCTCCATTTACCCCCCTCTTTCGTCATCACCATCGTGTTCATGGCGTGACCTTTTCTCGTCTCGCCGCCCGCGCGGAACTCCAAATTCCATTCGATGTGTACGACTGCCACGTCCGGGCGCAGGAAGCGGATGCTCTTGACCGTCCCGGCGTTACGGCTGTCCTTGTAGATGGTTGAGAATATCGCCGTGTGTCCCTTCTCGATAGTTTCTCGACCCTTCATGTTCATGCCGTTGACTACAACATAGTCGGCATCAAGAGCGAACGGGGCGGCGAACGCCTTACCGTCGTGTGCGTTCCAGCCATCTTGAACTTGCTGGACAACTTGCCGTATGGCGGCTTCGTCCTTGCTTGAATTTTGCGTGTTGTTTGCCGGGACATTGATAAACATGAAAGCCACGACGGCTACGGCAAATAATTTGATGCGTTGCGACATCGGCTGATTCTCCTTTTCTTTCTGCGTGTTAATGTTGGACTAAGAGCCACTCAAGTTTCACAATCCTAAGATAGAAAAAGCCACATAACGCTGGAATTGAGCGGGCGCGGACACAACGAAACAACCACGCAAGCCTTGCGATGACAAGCACGCTAATTCGCCATCCCCTCCAGCGACTTATTGGGCTGCCTTGCTCAATATTTATCAAGCAAGATCGAATGCTCGCTTATTCAAGGTGCAGGTGGTTTAACTTTTAGAGCTTCTTTAAGCTGTCCGAGAAACATCTGCCGTCTGGGTTTAACAGAAATTGATCCTTCAAC
>JACCRA010000444.1 GCA_013813825.1 Pyrinomonadaceae bacterium
CGGCGAACCTGTCCACATCCCCATCGACGAACAGCACCCGCAGCAACCGGCGAACCCTTACGGCTGGTCCAAATTCATCATGGAAAAGATTCTCGCGTCATACGACCACGCCTACGGCTTAAAATACGTCGCGCTCCGGTACTTCAACGCGGCGGGCGCGACGGCGAAGCGCGGCGAGCATCACGAGCCGGAGTCGCACCTCATCCCCAACGTGCTCTTCGCCGCGATGGGCAAGCGCCCCTTCGTCTCCGTCTTCGGCCACGAATACCCGACGCCCGACGGCACGGCAATACGCGACTACATACACGTCTCCGACCTCGGTTCAGCACACCTCCTTGCCCTGGGCCACCTGCGAAAAGGCGGCGAGTCCGAGTTCATTAATTTGGGTAACGGGCATGGTTATTCGGTGATGGAAGTGATCGAGACGGCGCGGCGCGTGACGGGGCGTGAGATCGAAGCGAAATTTGAACCCGCCCGTCTAGGCGACCCGTCGAGGCTGGTCGCCAATGCCGAAAAAGCCCGTGTGGTGTTGGGCTGGCAGACACAATACCCTGATCTTGAGACGATCATTCGCACCGCGTGGGCATGGCACGAGGCACACCCGGACGGGTACGGGAACGATTAGCTTCCTTAGACCATGACTATGACTTCCAAGAGAACCTCAATGCTATTGGCGCTGTGTTCAATCATGCTGCTCCTATGCGCGTTCGTCGGGAAAACTAAAGCCGACTGGAAAAAAGAGGTCTTCGGGAAAACGGCGGGCGGGCAACCGGTGGAGCTTTATACACTCACGAATCGCAACGGCGTCGAGACGAGGATAATCACCTACGGTGGCGTCCTCGTCTCGCTCAAAGTGCCCGACCGCACGGGTAATCTCGACGACGTTGTGCTCGGCTTCGATCAGCTTGAGCGTTACCTGAATGACACGAAGTATATCGGCGCGCTCATCGGTCGTCACGCTAATCGCATTGCCAAAGGCCGGTTCATGCTGAACGGCGTCGAATACAAGCTGGCTACCAACAACAACGAGAATCACCTGCACGGCGGGGTTAAGGGCTTCGACAAAGTCGTCTGGAAGGCGCGCCCCGTTAAGGTGCGCGGTGGTGCCGGCGTCGAACTCAGTTATCTGAGTCGGGACGGCGAAGAGGGGTACCCCGGCAACCTGAAGGCGAGAGTTGTCTACACGCTCACTGACCGCAACGAGTTAAAGATTGATTATTACCTGACGACCGACAGGGACACGATTGCGAATCTAACCCAGCACTCATATTTCAACCTAGCGGGTCACGGCAACGGCGATATTCTCGGACATCAACTCAAGATTAACGCCGGCAGCTTTACCCCCACCGGCGCCGCTTCGATTCCGACGGGCGAGTTGCGCAGCGTGAAGGGAACGCCGTTCGACTTCACGCAGATGACGGCCATCGGAGCGCGCATCGAACAGGCGGAAGAGCAACTGAAGTTCGGCAGCGGTTATGATCATAACTTTGTGATCAACGGGCGGGCGGGAAGGCTTCGGCAGGCAGCAGAGGTGTTCGAGCCGACTACGGGTCGCGTAATGGAAGTCTGGACGACGGAACCCGGCATGCAGCTCTACACCGGCAATTTTCTCGACGGCAGCCAGATGGGCAAAGGTGGCAAAACCTATCAGAGGCGCTCCGCCTTCTGTCTGGAGACGCAACACTTTCCAGACTCGCCGAACCACGCGCAGTTTCCCTCGACAGTGTTACGGAAGGGCGGGCGGTTACAGACGACTACGATTTACAGATTTTCGGCGAAGTGAGGCCGGAGGGAGATAACCAATGGTTTGGGAAGAAAGATGGCATCCGCTCCGCGAAGAGTGGGTCATACTCGCGGCTCACAGGCAGAACCGCCCGTGGAGCGGCGGAACAATCGAACACGCCGGAACTGCCGCCCCGGATTACGTGCCCGATTGTTATCTCTGTCCCCGGAACATGCGCGTGAGCGGGAAGCAAAATCTGGATTACGCGAGCACGTTCGTCTTCGATAACGACCTGCCGAGCGTCAGTCTCGATGCGCCCAAGGAGTTGTCCGAGCCGGTGGGGATTTACCGCAATCGTCCCGCGCAGGGCATCGCACGCGTCGTTTGTTATAGCCCGCTGCACAGCCTGACACTGGCGGAGCTTGAGACGGATGAAGTCGCGGAGTTGTTGCGCGTCTGGCAGGAGCAGTACCGCGAACTCGGCGGCCGTGCGGAGATCAAACACGTTCTGATCTTTGAGAACAAAGGCGAGGCGGTGGGCGTGTCGAACCCGCACCCGCACGGCCAGATTTACGCGACCAACTTCGTCTTCAAGACCATCGAGACCGAAGCGCGCGTTTCGAGCAAGCATCTGAGCGAGACAGGGCGCGTTCTCTTTCAGGATATCATCGCCGCCGAGAAGCAGGACGGGCGGCGCATCATCTGCGAGAACGAAACGGCCATCGCCTTCCTGCCTTACTTCGCGCGTTACGCTTACGAGGTCTACGTCGCGCCGAAAGCTACGCACCCGAGCATCGCCGCACTCTCCGACGCGGAGTTGCGTGATTTCGCCGACATCCTCAGGCAGGTGCTCATCAAGTTTGATAACCTCTGGCATCTGCCCTTCCCCTTTGTCATGCCTTTGCACCAAGCTCCAACCGACGGCGGCGACTACAGCGGTTTTCATTTTCACATCGAGTTTCACCCGCCGCTCCGGCGGCCCAACCTGCTCAAGTATCTGGCCGGGCCGGAAATCGGCGGGGGCAATTTCCTGAGCGACACCGCTCCCGAAGAGAAGGCCGCCGAACTCCGTGCGGCGAGCGACATTCATTACAAGCAAGCCCGTGGATGAACACCACACAATGAGGAGAAAAATCATGAGTCTAACAAAACGGATCGCGCTCGCCGGCGCTTGCCTGTTGCTCGCGTCAGCCTGTAACCAGAACAGCGGCGGCAGTAGTGGTGGCGGCAGCAGCGGCGGCTCCACCAAGAAACTCGCTTTCGTCACCAACAACGCTTCGGACTTCTGGACCATCGCGCGCAAGGGGTGTGAAAAGGCCGACGCCGAACTGAACGACGTGTCGGTCGAGTTTAGAATCCCGGCGGACGGCACCGCCGCCGAGCAGAAGCGTATCGCTGATGATCTTCTCGCGAAAGGCATTGACGGCATCGCCATCAGCCCGGTTGACCCGGAGAACCAAACGCAACTCATCAACGACGTGGCGAAGCAGACGCTGGTGTTCACGCACGACTCGGACGCGCCGAAGAGTGAGCGGGCCTGTTATGTGGGCACGGATAACGTGGCCGCTGGGCGGGAGGCTGGCGGCTTAATCAAAGAGGCCATCCCGCAGGGCGGGAAGATTATGCTCTTCGTCGGCAAGACCGATGCGCGCAACGCCCAGGAGCGCTTGCAGGGGATCAGAGAGGCGCTCCAAGGATCGAACATCCAGATCATCGATGTGAGGACGGACGACACGGATCGCGTACGCGCGAAGTCGAATGTTTCCGACACGCTCGTCAAATATCAGGATGTGGTCGGCCTCGTCGGGCTGTGGAGCTACAACGGCCCCGCGATACTGAACGCCGTGAGGGACGCAGGCAAGGTCGGGCAGGTGAAGATCGTGGCCTTCGATGAAGAGGATGAGACGCTGGCGGGCGTTAAAGAGGGCGCGATCTACGGCACGGTTGTGCAGCAGCCCTACGAATTCGGCTATCGGGCGATCAAGATGATGGCGCAGGTGCAGGCGGGCGACAAGTCCGCGATTCCGCCGAGCAAGCAAGTGTTCATCCCGACCCTCACCATCAAACGGGACAGCGTCGAGGAGTTTACGAAAAAGGTCAACGGGCTGCGTGGCCGATAAAGGTAGGCAGACCATGCGCTCCAAACTTATCTTATGAACACTCCGATTCTGCAAATGCGAAAGATCGATAAGCACTTCCCCGGCGTTCACGCGCTGAAAGGGGTTGACCTCGATGTCAGCGCGGGCGAAGTGGTCACGCTGCTCGGTGAAAACGGCGCGGGCAAGTCAACGCTGATGAAAGTGCTTGGCGGGATCCACCAACCGGACAGCGGGGAGATTCTGATCGACGGCTCGCCGCGCGTGATCCACGACGTCGCCGAGGCGACCGGGCACGGCATCGCCTTCATCCATCAGGAACTGAACGTATTCGACAACCTCAACGTCGCAGCGAACGTCTTTTTAGGTCGCGAGCCGGTGCGCGGCGGCTTCCTGCGCCTCGTCGATAACCGGAAGATGTACGAGGACACCAAGACGCACCTGAAGCGTCTCGGCCTCAACATCGCGCCGGACACGCCGCTCGCCAAGCTTTCCATGGCGCAGTAGCAGATGGTCGAGATCGCGAAGGCGCTTTCGCTTAACGCGCGAATTCTCATCATGGATGAACCGACTTCGAGCCTGACCCTGACGGAGACGGCGCGCCTGCTGGCGGTCGTGAAAGAGTTGCGTGAGCAGGGCGTCGGGATCATTTACATCTCGCACCGGCTCGGGGAAGTTCAGGAGATCGCCGACCGCGCCGTCGTGATGCGCGACGGCGCGAACGCGGGCGGCCTCGCGCGCGCCGAGATCAACCACGACAACATGGTCAAGTTGATGGTTGGGCGCGACATCGAGTCGTTCTACCAACACCCGATGGTCAAAACGACGCCGCGCTACTTTGAAGTCGAGGACTTGCACACGAGCCGCTACCCCGATAAACAAGTTAGGTTCGACGTCGGCAAGGGTGAAATTCTGGGCATTGCCGGACTCGTCGGGGCGGGACGTTCCGAAACGGCGCAGGCGATCTTCGGCGTGGACCGCGCCCTCGGAGGCCAGATGAGGCTCGGCAACCAGCCGCTCCGCATCCGTTCGCCGCAGGACGCCATCAAGCACGGCGTTTACCTCATCCCGGAGGATCGACGCAACGCCGGCCTGATCACCGACATGCCGATCCGCGAAAACGTCACGTTGCCCGGTCTCGACCGTTACGCGCCAGCGGGTCTCATCTCTTTCGACAGGGAACGCCGGAACGCGAAGGAGATGTGCGGAAAGTTGAAAGTCAAAGCATCTTCGGTGGAAATGAAAGCCGCCAATCTGAGCGGCGGCAATCAACAAAAGGTGGTGCTCGCCAAGTGGCTCTCGCTTGAGCCGAAACTGCTTATCTTCGACGAGCCGACGCGCGGCATTGACGTCGGCTCGAAGGCGGAAATCTACGAACTGATGCGCAAGCTGGCTGAGTCGGGCATTGCGATCATCATGATCAGCAGCGACATGGAAGAGGTACTGAACGTCAGCGACCGCGTCGCGGTGATGCACGAGGGCACGATCACCGGTGTGCTCGAGCGCGACGAGTGCAGCGAAGAGAACATCATGCGCCTGTCAGTGGGAAACAAGGACAGGGCCGGGAAGGCTGCCGGCGCGGGTCAAAACTGACAACCGCTCCGCGTGCGCGGCTCACTAAAACGGTATGAGGCTACTTGGAATTGATGTCGGCACGGGCGGCTCTCGCGCTCTGGTGATAGACGAGGCGGGCCGCGTCGTCGCTTCCGCGACCGCGGAGCACGCGCCGTTCGCCTCGCCGCACATAGGCTGGGCCGAGCAGGACGCGCGCGACTGGTGGCGTGCGAGCGCGGAGGCGGTGCGTGAGGTTTTGTCCAGTGACGACGTGAAAGCGGAAGAGATCGGGTGCATCGGGTTGACCGGGCAGATGCACGGCGCGGTGCTGTTGGACGAGCGCGCAGAGGTCTTGAGACCCGCGATCATCTGGTGCGACGTGCGCACTGACCCGCAGTGCCGCGCGCTGACGGAGCAGGTCGGCGCTGAGCGTCTGATCGAACTTGTCTTGAACCCCGCGCTCGCCGGTTTCACTCTGCCGAAACTACTCTGGGTGCGCGAGACGGAACCGGAGGTGTGGGCGCGCGTACGCTCGGTGCTGCTGCCGAAAGATTATGTCCGGCTGCGGCTGACGGGAGAGCGCGCGACCGACGTGGCCGACGCATCGGGGACGCTCTTGCTCGACGTGAGACGGCGCGAGTGGTCGCGCGAGATGCTCGGACACACCGGGCTCGATGAAACATTACTGCCGCGAGTCTACGAGTCGCAAGAAGTGGCGGGGCGGGTCTCGTCTGCGGGCGCGGCGGAGACAGGCTTGCGCGAGGGCACGCCGGTCGTCGCGGGCGCGGGCGATCAGGCGGCGGGCGCGGTGGGCATGGGCATCGTCCGGCCCGGTGCGGTGAGCGCCACCATCGGCACATCCGGCGTCGTTTTCGCCGCGACCGACCGCCCTGCGCTCGACCACCTCGGTCGCGTCCATACTTTCTGCCATGCCGTCCCCGGACGCTGGCATGTGATGGGCGTGACGCAGGCGGCGGGTCTTAGCCTACGCTGGTTTCGCGATTGCTTCGGCGCAGGTTCGGAGGATGGCCGCGATCCCTACGAGATTTTGCTGGACGAGGCGGCCAACGCACCGGCTGGCGCGGATGGCGTGTTGTGGGCGCCTTACCTGATGGGCGAGCGCACGCCGCATCTGGACCCGCGCGCGCGCGCCGCGCTCGTCGGTCTGACGGCCAGCCACACACGCGGGCATGTCGTCCGCGCTATCCTCGAAGGCGTCGCCTTCTCTCTGCGCGACACGCTGACGATCTTCGCCGAGATGCAGGTTCCCGTTGAAACGATCAGGCTCGGCGGCGGCGGCGCGCGCGGACAGTTGTGGCGGCAAATTCAAGCTGATATTTACGGGCAGACGGTCGAGATGGTAGAGGCGGATGAAGGCGCGGCTTACGGCGCGGCGCTGCTCGCCGGAGTCGGCGGCGGCGTATGGGCGAGCGTGGATGATGCTTGTGCCGTAACGGTAAGAGTGCGTCAAAGAATCGAGCCGTCGGCGGCAGCGAGTTTGATGAGCACGCGCTATCAAACTTTTCAGTCTCTTTACCCGGCGCTGCGCCGTCTGGATTGACTAATGATTTGAAGAAGGAAAGGCAAAGGTGATGACGAAAGATAAATACCAGCCACAACCACAACATAAATTCACGTTCGGCCTCTGGACGGTCGGCAATCGCGGACGCGATCCGTTCGGTGATGCCGTCCGCCCAACCCTGCCGCCGAACGACGCCGTAAGAATGCTCGCCGAGGTCGGCGCGTGGGGGGTCAACTTTCACGATAACGACCTCGTGCCGATTGACGCCACCGCGCAGGAGCGTGACCGGATCGTGGGCGAGTTTCGTCACGTGTGTGAGGAGACCGGCATCACGGTGCCGATGGCGACCGTAAATCTCTTCTACGAAGCGGTCTTTCGCGACGGCGCGTTCACGGCGAACGACCCCTCTGTGCGCGCCTACGCCTTGCAGAAGACGATGCGCGCGATGGATTTGGGCGCGGAGTTCGGCGCGAAGATTTTCGTGCTGTGGGGCGGGCGCGAAGGGGTTGAAACGGATGCCTGCCGGCGAGCCGATGAGGCCATCAAACGCCTGCGCGAGTCTTTGAACTATCTCTGTGAGTACTCGCTCGATCAGGGCTACGATTACAAGTTCGCGCTCGAAGCCAAACCCAACGAACCGCGCGCGGATATCTACATGCCGACGACCGGCGCGTACCTCGCCCTCATCTCGACGCTCGACAAGCCGGAGATGGTCGGGGTTAATCCCGAAGTCGCTCACGAGCACATGGCGGGACTCAATATGACTCATGCCGTCGCACAGGCTTGGGAGTCCGGCAAACTCTTCCACATTGACCTTAATGATCAAGTGCTCGGTCGTTACGATCAGGATTTAAGGTTCGGGTCGGCCAACCCGAAAGCCGCCTTCTGGCTCGTCAAATTTCTCGAAGACGTGGGCTATGCCGGACCGCGCGCCTTCGACGCACACGCCTATCGCACGGAAGACTATGAAGGAGTGAAGGACTTCGCCAGAGGTTGCATGCGCACCTATCTTGTCCTCAAGGAAAAGGCGGCGCAGTGGAACGCCGACGCGGAGATCAAAGCCATTCTGGCCGAGATAAATGAGCCGGACGAGCCGTCGCCGAACGTCGGCAAGTTTAGCAAAAACGGCGTCCAGGCGTTGCTCGCGCACGACTTCGACCGGCAAAAACTCGCTGCCAAGAAACTCTCGTATGAACGACTCGATCAACTCACGATGGACATCTTGTTGGGGGTGAGGTAACCGCCGGGATGTTCCTCGCCGACACTTTAGCCGGGGAGTATGTGGCTTAACAATAAATGCGAGCGACAAGAGCCGGAATTCAGGACGTGGCGAGCGAGGCGGGCGTCTCGACCGCTACCGTGTCTCACGTCATCAACAACACGAGGCATGTCTCGGACGAAGTGCGGGCGCGCGTGCTGGCGGCGGTTGAGCGCTGCGACTATTACCCCAACGCGATAGCGCGCAGTCTGGCTTCCGGGCGCAGTCACGTCCTCGGTCTCGTCATTTCTGACATCGCAAACCCGTTCTTCCCCGATCTGGTCAAAAGCATCGAGGCGGCGGCCTTCGAGCGTGGTTACGACGTGGTGCTGTCGAACACAAATTATGACCCTGAGCGTACCTCGCTCTACATCAAGCGGTTCATCGAACGAAATGTCGCGGGCGTCGCGGTGATGACTTCGGAGTTGGACGCCGCGCTGGTCGAAGATTTGGCACGCCGTCATGTCCCGGTGGTCTTCCTCGATTTGGGACCGCCAGGCGCGCACACGAGCAACCTTCGCGTTGATTACGAGACCGGAATAGAGGAGGCGATCCGTCACCTCGTATCTTTCGGTCACCGCGATGTCGCTCTCATTAGCGGGCCGCCGCACCTGCGCTCCGCCACTTGCCGCATCGAAGCTTTCAGTGCTTCGATGCGGCGCCACCTGCCGGGATCGCCCGCACGCATTTACGAAGGGAACTTCAAACTTGAGGGCGGAAAGAGAGCAGCGCTCAACATTTTGGCTGAACCCGAGATGCCCACGGCCATCATCGCCGCCAATGACATGATGGCGCTCGGGGCAATGGCGGAGTTTCACGCCGCCGGGCTACGTATCCCGCAAGACATCTCCGTCATCGGATTCGACGACATCAGCTTCGCGACGCTCTCGGAACCGCAGTTGACAACCGTCCGCCTGCCGCTGAACCACCTTGGCGGTCGGGCGGTCGAAGAGTTGCTGGCGACTATTGAAAACCCGGAGCAAAAGGGGCGTGAGATTCTTATCCCGACCCATCTTCTGGTGCGAGGCTCGACCGGGCCAGCCGTCTCTTTCGTCGGGACGTAAACTTCAACCTGAGGAGCCCATTGGAAGGTATGATTTGAAATTTCAAACATGCAGCGCAAGCTCTTCACGTCGCGCCCGCAATCATTTCTCTCAATGAAAGCACTCACGCAAAACGCAAATACTTCATCTTATCGATGAGGCATTCGACCAATCTCCTGCGGCGGTGTGCTGCCGAAGCGATAGGCACCTGCTTGTTGCTAGTTGCCATCGTGGGTTCAGGCATCATGGGCGAGCGTCTCGCCGGGGGTAATGTCGCCATCGCATTGCTGGCGAATACGACAGCCAACGGCGCGGCGCTGGTCGCTTTGATTCTCACCTTCGGGCATATTTCCGGCGCGTACTTCAACCCCGTCGTCACACTCGCTAACGCATCGCGGGGCGGCATTTCCTGGCGCGATGTCTCAGCCTACACCACAGCACAAACGGCAGGGGCGTTTGCGGGCGTAGCTGCCGCTCACGTGATGTTCGGGCTGCCCCTCTACTTTGCCTCAAGTCAAGAGAGAAGCGGAGGGCGACTGATCTTTAGCGAGTTTGTCGCCACCTTCGGCCTCCTATCCGTCATTTGGGGATGCACTAGACTCCGCTCGGTGGTCGTGCCTTTTGCAGTCGCCGCGTATATTGTCGCCGCGGCGTGGTTCACGTCTTCCACCTCTTTCGTTAACCCAGCCGTGACGCTCGCCCGCGCGGCCAGTGATACCTTTGTGGACATCCGCCCTGCCGACGCTCCTGGCTTTATCATCGCGCAACTCGCCGGCGCATTCGCCGCGACATATCTCTTTCGCTGGCTCGTGCCGGCGCTTCCAAAACATGCCACGGCGGTAGTCGTCCCGCACGATGAAAAGATCGGGTTCTAAGGGAAGGAAACAGCGGCTTAATGTCCTGAGGCGTGAATGTTAAGCGAGAACCGGCTCGTAGATCGGAATTTTGAATTAACTTGATACGCTCCTCGGATAGTTTATTAACTTGTTGACTGTGGCAAATCTTCTCCACCTTTGAGTAATCTAGATATGAATAGCCAACCCCGTACCTTGCCACGCTACAGCGTCGCGTTACTCAACTCTTTTGTGTTGCTTGGAGCAGGCGCTGTGATGCTCCAGATTCAGTCGAAGCCTGTTCCCGGCAACCCCGCTATTGTGACCTCTGCTCTCTTGAGTTCGGCAGCTCAGAACTCCTCTCCTTCGACAGTAGAACCTTTCACCTTGCGGCAGGTGGAGTTGCTGGCAAGCCCGTTTAAAGCGGCGATGGAGCGCAACGCAAAATATCTGCTGGCGCTTGAGCCGGACAGGCTGTTGCATAACACGCGCAAGTACGCAGGATTGCAACCGGAGGGGGAACTTTACGGCGGATGGGAAGCGCGCGGCGTCGCCGGGCACACCTTGGGCCACTATTTGACGGCCCTCTCCCAGCAATATGCCGCGACGGGTGACGCGCGCTTTCGCGAACGCATCGCTTACATCATCAGAGAGATGGCAGAGTGTCAGAAGGCGTATGGGGACGGTTACATCGGCGCTTTGCCACCGCTGGAGCTCGAAACGATGCGCGGCTTCAGAGAGGGTAAGGTTGAAGTAGACGGTAATTTTAACTTCAAGGGCGGAGCTTGGGTGCCGTGGTATACGCAGCATAAAGTGTTGGCCGGCCTCAAGGACGCATGGGTGCTGGGGGGGAATACGCAGGCGAAGGAAGTCACGCTCAAATTGGCCGACTGGATCGACGATGTGACACGCCCGCTCACGCCCGAACAACAGCAGCGAATGCTGAGAGTCGAGCACGGCGGCATGAGGGAGACGCTGGCCGACATCTACGCGCTCACGGGCGATAAGAAGTATCTGGCCGCCGCGCGCCGCTTCCATCATGAAGAGATCATGCGCCCGTTGCTCGACGGGCGCGACGAACTGGCGGGCAAGCACGCTAACACGCAAATCCCCAAAGTCATCGGCGAGGCCCGACTTTATGAAGTCGCCAGTGAAACCGGCGGGCGTAAGATCGCCGAGACATTCTGGGAGCGAGTGGTACGCCACCACTCATACGTCATCGGCGGCAACAGTGATAATGAACACTTCGGCTTGCCCGATAAGTTAGCCGCCCACCTGGGGGCGGCTACTGCGGAAACCTGCAACACCTACAATATGCTCAAGCTCACGCGCCACCTGTTCGAGTGGCAGCCGAAGGCGGAGCATTTCGACTATTACGAACGCGCCCTCTACAACCACATCATGGGATCGCAAGAGCCGAAGCAGGGCATGTTTACTTACTTCATGTCACTCAAGCCCGGCCACTTCAAAACCTACAGTACACCGACTGATTCATTCTGGTGCTGCGTCGGCACGGGCATGGAGAACCACACGAAATATAATGACTCCATCTATTTTCACGGTGCCGACGACCTCTATGTGAATCTGTTCATTCCGTCACGGCTCACCTGGAAAGAGAAAGATCTGACGGTCGTGCAGCAGACCATTTACCCGCGGGGGAACCGGGTCGCGCTGCACTTTGCACCGAAGAAGCCTGTGCTTCTGAGCCTTAGAGTGCGCTCGCCGCAGTGGGCAAGCGGCGGCTTGAATTTTAGGTTGAACGGCAGGCCGCTTCGGGTTGAATCTTCTCCCGGCAGCTATGCGGAAGTGCGGCGTATGTGGAAGGCCGGTGACATACTGCAAGTGACGATACCGATGCATGTGCGCACGGAAGCTATGCCGGACGATCCGCATAAGGTAGCGTTCCTTTACGGCCCCGTCGTGCTATAGCTTTTAAGAAAAAGAATTTCTGAACAAACGGACTTAAGCTGCCAGCGCCAGTTCCGCCGGCAAACCGCACAACGCTAAGATTTCTTGCGGCGCATTGCCGAATTTCACCAGGGCCTGCTC
>JACCRA010000453.1 GCA_013813825.1 Pyrinomonadaceae bacterium
CATCATCACGATGAAGGGCGACCAGGTCATCGAGCGCGGCTCCGTCCTCATCGAAGACAACCGCATCAAGGCCGTCGGCGCGCGAATTGAGATACCGACGACGGCGCGCAAAATTGACATGGCGGGCAAGACCATCTCGCCCGGTCTTATTGATGTCCACGCGCACATGGGCTACAACACGCTCGACATCATCCCCGAAAAACAGTGGCCTTACTGGGCGAACCTCGCCTAAGGTGTGACCACCACACATGATCCTAGCGCCGCGACACAATCGGTCTTTGCTCAGTCCGAGATGGTCAAGGCGGGCTTCATGGTTGGGCCGCGCATCTTCTCGACGGGCTATCCGGTCTACGGCGCGGAGAGTCCAGAGAAGGCTCCGGTCAACAATATGGAAGACGCGCGCGGGCATCTCGCGCGGCTCAAGGCGGTCGGCGCGTTCTCGATCAAGAGTTATAACCAGCCGCGCCGCAATCAACGCCAGCAGATCATACAGGCCGCGCGCGAACTCAAGATGATGGTCGTCCCCGAAGGCGGCTCGACCTATTTCTACAACATGACGCACATCCTCGACGGCCACACCGGCATCGAGCACGCCATCCCCGTCGCGCCGCTGTACAAAGATGCGCTGACGCTCTTCGCCAAGAGTCGGACGGGTTACACGCCCACGCTGATCGTCGGCTACGGCGGCATCTGGGGCGAAAATTATTGGTATCAGAAAACGGAAGTGTGGAAGAAGGAGAGGCTCTTGCGCTTCGTCCCGCAGGGCGTGGTTGATAGTCGCGCCCGCCGGCGGATGATGGTCGCGGACGACGACTTTTATCACTTCGAATTGGCGAAGACGGTGAAGGATGTCGTGCGAGCGGGCGGCAAGGCGCAACTCGGCGCACACGGGCAACTGCAAGGACTCGGCGCGCATTGGGAACTGTGGATGCTCGGTCAAGGTGGCCTGACCCCGTTCGAAGCGATTCGCGCCGGCACGCTCCACGGCGCGCAGTATCTCGGCCTCGACGGCGATCTCGGCTCAATCGAGCCGGGCAAACTCGCCGACTTGATGATCACGGACCAGAACCCGCTCGTGAAACTGGAAAACTCGGAGACGATCAGCTTCGTGATGATCAACGGCGTACTTTACGAAACCGGCAACATGAACGAGGTCTATCCGCAAACGCGAATGCGGCCGAAGTTCTTTTGGGAGCGCGCGCAGCCTGAACCGGAGCGGATGTCCCCACCCCCGCCGAACTCTAAAGTGCTGCCTTAAACAAACTCCGAAGGGGCAAAAAACTCGTAGCCCACAACGTGAGCTGCGGGACCAGTTGGATGAGACACGCCAAGCCCCGGTAGGGCGAAAGAGTTTCGACGTTGAAAATTCTTTCACCCTACCGGGGCTTTTTCGCTTTTTATATACGCAGATTCCACGGCTCACGCCGTATGCTCTGATCCAGCGCCACTCCGTGGCTGTCAATCAAAAACGGCAAGTATCAATGGAAGCCGCGCGGCTTTTGTCCCGCCGCTTCACTTGCAGGTATAATCACCAACTTTCTTACACCGGATTTTTCAGACAAAGGGACTGTTTCATCTCATGGCTTTTTGGAGACGCAAAAAAGAGGAGCGCTTTATCACGCTCGGACTGAGCGGCGGGCCGGAGCCACAGCCGGAACAACCGGCCGCGCCGACGCCCGCGCCGCCTGCCAACCCGCAATACGCGCCGCCTGTCGTCGCTTCACCGGTGGCGACAACAGTGCCTGCACTCGAACCGTCAATCACTGGAGACGCGCCGACGCCCGCGCCGCGAGTGGAACCACGCCGGGACGCGCCGCCTGTCATCACGCGCGATGTCGCGCCGCCTGTTGCCGCGCCGAGTCCGCCGCCATCGCCCGCGCCCAAGCCCGCCGCGCCGCGCCCGTCATCATTTTCGACTTCGGTGCTCGGCCTTAATCGTTCCATCGAAGAGTTGCAGGCCGATGAGGCCGCGCTCGAACAGACGTATGCCAGGCGGTTCAGTCGCGCCATTGAAGCGACGCGCACTTCGTTGTCCGACCGGATCGACACAGTCTTTCAGAATCGCAAGCAGATCGACGCCGAACTGCTCGACGAACTGGAAGAAGCGTTAATCGCCGCCGACATCGGCGTGGCGACGACCGGGCAGATTCTCGACAGCGTCCGGCGTGGCATCTCGCGCAAAGAGATCAACGACATCGACGCCTTGAAGGCTTCGATCAAGAACGAACTGCTCTCAATTCTCCGTGCCTCGGAAGCGCGGGGCGTCGCGGCTGAGACGAGCGTGCCGGAGAACGTCGCGCCTTACGTGATGATGATCGTCGGCGTCAACGGCGTCGGCAAGACGACGAC
>JACCRA010000462.1 GCA_013813825.1 Pyrinomonadaceae bacterium
TTTCCCGCTCGTGGTAATACGCACGCTCCTTCCTCATCTTCAATCTATAGCAGACGAATCACCTTCCGGCTTGAGCCGGGCAATCAAAGTGGGAGCCGAACGCTTCACTTCACAGACAGCCCTCGAAGGAGACGATCATGTACGTACCAATCAATAGCATCGCAAAATCGTTAATCCGGCTCTCAACCTTAATCCATTCAGGGAAACGACTGGCGCTCGCCGCGCTGCTCTGTGGAATGCTGCTGATGGGCGACGTGTCAGCCCAAGAAGCGCAAGCGATCCAGCCACCGCAGGAACCCGCCGCAGAGAGCGAACCGAAAGCGGTCACCATGAGCATCGGCAACCCGCTCGTCTATCAAGCCTTTCAGCCGTGCCGGATGGTTGACACGCGCAACGCCGTCGATCCTTTCGGCGGGCCGAAGCTGGTAGCTGGCGGGACTAGAGCTTTCGACTTAGTGCCCGGCGCTGGCTCCTGCCCTTCCGACATCCCAGTTCGTGTCAGGGCGATAGTAATTAACGTGACGATCACCGAGACGGAAGGGAGCGGCGGTTTCTTGACGATCTATCCGACCGGCGGCGCACTGCCGAACGCCTCGGTGATCAACTGGGACAAGCCAAGTGCCACGGTAGCGAATGAGATCATCGTGCCGGTCAGTGCTGTGGGTTCAATCAGTGTGTTCTCCAGCGCGGGCACGCACGTGATCCTCGATGTCTCCGGATACTTTCTCAGCACGTTAGAAAATGGCGATTCGCTGACACTCTTTGGCAACGTTGGCACGAATAATGCCCTAGTCGCGGCGTATAACACTAGCGTCGCAGCCAGCGCCTCCGCGGTCATCGGTGAGATCGCATCAACTGCACCGGGCAGCAGTTCCGCCGGTGTGCGAGGCAGTAACGCTGGCACTGGCAACTTGGGATATGGCGTCTATGGAACGCACGCCGGTGCCGGGACTGGTGTTTTTGGATCGGCTGGCGAGGGCGGCGAAGGAGTGTTAGGCTTCGCTCCACCTTCAGGAGCAGCAGGCCGTTTCTTTGGTAACGTGACAGTCTCCGGTAACATGTCAGTCTCCGGCACGCTCACCAAAGGCAGCGGCACTTTCAGGATTGACCACCCGCTTGATCCCACGAACAAATACCTCTCACATTCCTTCGTCGAATCCCCCGACATGATGAACATCTACAACGGCAACGTCACGCTCGACGCCAAAGGGCGCGCGGTCGTCACCATGCCGGCCTACTTCGACGCTCTCAATCGAGAGTTCCGCTACCAACTGACGGCCATCGGCGCTCCGGCAAATCTCTACGTCGCACAGGAGATCACAGGCAATCGTTTCAAGATCGCGGGCGGTAAAGCCGGCCTGAAAGTTTCATGGATGGTCACCGGCATCAGGCACGACGCCTACGCCGCCGCCCACCCGATCAAAGTCGAAGAAGCGAAGCCGCTGAAGGAGCGCGGCACCTACCTGCACCCAGAAGCATTCGGCCAGCCCGTAGAGAAGGGCGTCGAACACGCACGCCGCCCCGAACTGCTTCAAGGGACCGGAGCCACGACCAAGCAGGTGGCCGCCACCAAGCAATAAACATCCTGACCTTCTGACGGCGCGATGCTCTAGCGAGCGTGGCGCGCGACTCTTTGCCGAAGCCCCGCGCGGGCGGACTCCGGCCTGTCTCAACTCACGCTTGAAACAAGAGTACGAAAGGAAAAGATCATGATCACACAAATGAATCAAACCGCAGGATGGTCTGAGTTTTTCGCAACGTCAATCCATGCGGGGAAACGACTGGCGCTGACCGCGTTACTGTGCGCCACGGCGCTAACCGGCACGCTGCTGGCGCAAGAGGCGCGGCCACCCGAACAGTCGCCACCACAATCAGAGCAGCAAGCCGGCGAGCAACCCATCTCAGATAAGGAGACACCGCCACCAGCCAACGGTCTCTTGCAGGTCGTCGAACCCTCGCCGCAGGCCAGCCAAGTTGTTGATGGCGACATCATCTTCACCTCGCCGGGGCAGCCTACCTACGCCAGAGACATCAAGCTCTCAGATAACTTCGGCGGGTTGCGCTTCATCGGGGCGGACTCTCTGACGACGACGCCGGCGGGCGCGGCGATCCAGTTCTTC
>JACCRA010000493.1 GCA_013813825.1 Pyrinomonadaceae bacterium
GCACTAAGCAATTGGCACTGCACGCGGAATTGGTCCCCTTGTTGGCAGGCGGCGCGGGCGGCGTGCTGGCGGCGCTCATTTTCGTCGTGTGGTCGCTACGGGCGCTGGCACGCCGCTCGGCGCGCAGCTTGCTCGCCGGGACGACGGAGCCGACGGCGAAAGGCAAAGGGCAAAAGGCAGCAGGCAAAAGTGAAGGCGATGATAGGGTCAGTGTTTTGTCGGGCGCGAATCGCTCGCGGTTGGCAGCTCTGCCGGGGTCTGTGATCGCGGCGGCGGTGTTGAGTGTGTTGGGAGTGGGCTTAGTCGTTGGGGCGGCGCTGGGAAAGGTGAGTCAGGTCGGTGGCTTCTTCGGCGCGGGGACGTTGTGTCTCGCGGGGCTGCTGTGTTTTCAACTGGCGTGGCTGCGTGGCGGTGGGGCGGGGCGGGGAAGGGTGCTGGCGGGACGCGGTTGGTGGGCGATGGCGCGGCTCGGCTTTCGCGGCGCGACATCCCGCCCCGGCCGTAGCGTGCTGTGTATCGCACTGATCGCGGCGGCGACGTTTATCATCGTCGCCGTCGAAGCGTTCCGGCGCGACGGGCAGCAGGAGACGACCGTCAATCATCAGTCAGGCACGGGCGGCTATGCGCTGTTTGCCGAGACGCTGCTGCCGCTCACGCACAACCCTGAGACGGCCGAAGGTCGCGAGGCGCTGAACCTTACGGCGACAAACGGCGGTGCGGAGATGTTGAAAGACGGCGACGCCTTCACGCGCTTTCGTCTGCGGCCCGGCGATGACGCGAGCTGTCTTAACCTCTACCGTCCACAGAATCCGCGCATTCTCGGAGCGACGGACGCCTTCATTCACAGCCAACGCTTCAGCTTCCTCAACTCCATGGCCGAGACGCCGGCCGAGAAAGAAAACCCGTGGCTGCTCTTGAACAAAGAGTCAGGGGACCAGTCTGTACCAATCATCGCCGATGCCAACTCGCTCGCCTATGTGTTGCACTTGAAAGTCGGCGACGAACTGACCATCACCGACGACGGCGGCCGGCGCATTCGTCTGCGCGTCGTGGCCGCGCTCGCCGACAGTCTTTTGCAGAGCGAGTTAATCATGGCCGAACGCCATTTCGTGCGCCTCTTCCCACAGCAGGAGGGCTACCGTTTTTTCCTGCTCGACGCCTGGGCGGGGCGGGGCGAGGCGGTGGCGGAGATGGCCGGCCACCTCGAAGACCGCCTTTCGGATTACGGCTTCGACGCGCAGTCAACCGCCGAACGGCTCGCCAGTTTTCACCGCGTCGAGAACACGTATCTCTCAACTTTCCAACTGCTGGGAGCTTTGGGGATGGCCCTCGGCACGCTGGGCTTGGCGGCGGTCTTGCTACGGAACGTGTTTGAGCGGCGGCGGGAACTGGCGCTGCTGCGCGCCGTCGGCTACGGGCGCGCCGACTTTGCCGTGATGATTCTCGCGGAGAACGCCCTACTGCTCGGCGCGGGCTTGCTGACCGGAAGCAGTTGCGCGCTGTTGGCGATTGCCCCGGCCTACGCGGCGCGCGGCGGGCAACTAATTTCGCTCTCTTTAGCCATCATGCTGCTGGCGGTGCTGGCGGCCGGGCTGCTCGCGTCGCTGCTGGCGACATGGGCGGCGTTGCGCGCCCCGTTACTGCCATCATTAAGGACAGAATAAGCGACGGCGATCATCCCTTGCCGGCAGATCGAAACCGCCGCTCGAAGATCAGAAAGCCAGATCAGACAACGCCAAATAATTGACCACTGACTACTGACTGCTGCCCGCTAATCATTGAGCCATTTCGTCAGCAAGTACCGATCATGATCCTTAAAGTTTGCTTTGCGATAGGCGGTTTGTGCGCGCGTGTTGCGGCGTTCGACTTCGAGGTGTAGGGCGCGGATGCCGAGCGCGCGGCAGGCGTCGGCGGCGAAGTCGAGGGCCTGCTGCCCCCTTCCCTGTCCGCGAAATGGCTCGCGAAGATATAGCTCGTCGATGAATGCGTCGCGCCCTTTGAACTCCAAGCTGAAACCGAAAGTCAACACCACGTATCCAGCGATCTCAGCGCCCGATTGGATCAGCCAGACGCGCCCGCATCTTTCGTCGGCCAACAGTTGCCGCAACGCCGCCCGGTGTGAGTGCTCGTCGAAAGGCGTGCCGTCGTAAGCGTAAAGCTCGTGCATCATTTCGATGAGCGTGTCGGTGTCGGCGGCGTCCGCCGGTTGGAAAATGATTGACATCAGAAGATTACTGGCCGAGCAAGCGCAGCACTTCCGGCCTGCCCTTCGCGAGCAGGTACACCACGTTGCGAAGCCGACTGATCTTCGCTTCCAACTGATCGAGGCGAATTGAGAGTGCGCTCGATATTGTCCAGACGGATGTGGACTTGTTCGATATCACCGCGCACGGCTGTAATTTCTGCCTTTAGCTTAGCCTCGAACCTTGCTTCGAGTCGCGTAAGATTATCCTTCGTCGCCATGCGATCACGGATGACTTCGATTGTCTCAGCGATGAAGCCGAGCACTTTATCGTTGTCGTTTGGTGGAGTGCTCATCTGTTCTCCTTCTGTGGCTTCAATCATACTCCGATTCACTCCGCATCAGAACAGGGAGCGAGGCCGGGCAAAAGAACTTTTATCATCCGTCGGATTCGAGCTACCATGTGCGAACCATTCATCAGGAGGTCAACAGATGCGTCCACAATTTCTGCTTTCCTTATTCATTGCCACGCTGCTTCTTGGCAGCCAGACAGTCGCCCTCGCCGGCGATTGGCCACAGTGGCGTGGGCCGCATTTGAACGGCACGAGCGATGAGCGCGGTTTGCCGGTGCGTTGGTCCCCAGTTGAGAATGTCGCATGGAAACTCGGCCTGCCGGGCGTCAGCGGCTCGACGCCCATCGTGTGGGGCGAGCGCGTCTTTCTGAG
>JACCRA010000499.1 GCA_013813825.1 Pyrinomonadaceae bacterium
GCAAGATTACCGACACGAAGCGCATCGCCGGTTTGCAAGTCGGCGAAAACATCATCGGGATCGACGTGCGCCCGGCGACGAAGGAGCTTTACGGTCTGGCAAGCACTAACCGGATTTACAAGATCAACTTGATGACCGGAGCCATCGCCCCTGCGGGCGGCGCACCCCTCGCCTTGGCGCTCGACGGAGCCGACTTTGGCTTCGACTTTAACCCGGTGGTGGATCGCATCCGCGCCGTCAGCGTCAACGGCCAGAACTTGCGGTTGCATCCGGTGACGGGCGTTGTCGTTGATGGCGACGCCAACGCCGCGGGCGTCCAACCAGACGGGGCGCTGACCTACGCGGCGGGCAGCGCGAACGCCGGCCAGACGCCAAATATCGTTGCGGCGGCCTATACCAATAGCGCCGCTGGCGCGACGGCGACCGTGCTCTACAACATCGATGCCAATCTGGATGTGCTCGTGACGCAGAATCCGCCCAACAATGGGACGCTCAACGTCGTGGGGCCGCTCGGCGTCAATGTGTCAAACGTGGCGGGCTTCGATATTGAAGGCGGCAGTGGGACGGCTTTCGCCGCGTTGAATCCCGCCCGTGGCCGTGGCTCAAAACTCTACACCATCGACTTGAACACCGGCACGGCTACCCTCGTTGGTCCCATCGGCGGCAAGAGCGCGATTCGCGGCCTCGCGGTGTTGCCGGCGACATAAAAAGCGCCGTGCGGTTTTCTGTCTGCCCTGTCAGGGGCAACTGGTAATAGCCCAGCGATTCATCGCTGGGTAATGAGACGGACAGAGATTCCAATCCCGTGGGGACGGTTGAATTCAACACATTCAATCGTCCCTACGGAACTCCATATTACTGCTGCCGACGATCCCAGCGATGAATCGCAAGGCTCTTGCCATACCGTCCCTACGGGACGAAGCCTTTTGCAGCTTGCCTCAATCTTGTGTTCCGATTTAGGTGAGTAGATCGCCCGTCTTCATGGTGGACGCGGCGGCTACCGGCTCAATGTTTCGCCATCGGCACTGAGGCGGACGACTTCGCCGAAGCCGAGTTCGCGGATTCCCGGCTCGACCTTCTTGAGATCACCGACGACGATCCAGATTATTTCGCCGGGGCGGACAAACTTCTTCGCGGCGTCGTTCAACTGTGGCTCTGTGAGCGCGCGGACGCTGCCGGCGTAACGCGACCAGTAGTCAGCGGGGAGTCCATAATTAACTATCTCGATGGCCGCGCCTTCAAGGGCGTTGAGCGTTTCAAACCGGCCCGGCAGGCGCAGCGTCATGTTCCGCATGATGCTCGCATACTCCTCACCGGCCAACAGTCGCTCACCGGCGATCCCGCGAATCTCTTTTACCACTTCGACCATTGATTCCTTCGTCTTGTCGGTTTGCACCGGCGCGACGACGATGAAAGGCCGTTGCCCGCGTGCATCATCCAAAAATCCAGAGGTGCCATAACTCCAATGCTTGTCAAGCCGGAGGTTACGGTTGAGGCGTGAAGTAGCCATCCCGCCGAAATTTTGCAGCACCATCTCGATGGCGAGTTCTTCGGCCTGCCCGCTTGGCTCCGAGACGTGAGCAGCCACGATGGTGGACTGCGGGGCGTCGGGTTTGTCGATGAGATAAATTTTGCCGCCGGCCGTCTTTGCCACCGTGCCGACATTCTTTGCCGGCGCACTGCCGGGCTGCCACTGGCTGAAAGCCCCTTCGAGCGCCGGCAGCAGTTTCTCCAACGTGGTGTCGCCGGTGACAATGACTGTCGCGCTGCCGGGCTTGAACCATTGAGCGTGCCATTGCATCAGGTCTTCGCGGGCAATGCCTTCAATTGATTTCTCGTAGCCGGAGCCGGAGAACGGACGACCGTAAGCGTGGTTGGCACCGTAGAGCAGGCCGGGAAGCAGCCGGAGGGCCAGAGCGTTCGGCTGTGCTTTCTCCTGTCCGATCTGTGCCAGCCGTCGCTGCTTCTGGATGGCAAAGAGGTCTGGCGGGAACGACGGGTTGAGCACCACATCGGCAAAAATATCGAGCGACGGGCGCAGATTCTCCGCCGTCGCTTGCAGCTTGATGAAAGAGAGATCAAGTTGGCTGAAGGTGCTCAAACGCGCGCCGAGCGAATCAAGCTCGTTGACGATCTGAAAGGCATCGCGCGTTTTGGTCCCCTCGTCCATCAGGTCAAGAGCCAGCGAGGCGGCCCCGGCTTTGGCCGCCGTGTCGGAGACGAAGCCGGCATCGACCGCCAGCGTCATGTTGACGATGGGCGCGGAATGCCGCTCAAGCAGCATCACGTTCAGTCCGTTTTTCAATTTGGCGCGCTGGACTTCGGGAAACTTGATGTCAGGCGCGGGACTCAAGGCGGGAAGGAGCGAACGATCAAGGCCGCTGTTACTGCCGGCGGCGATTTTGGGAAATGGCTTGACGAGCAGCGTGTAGTGATTGGCGCGCAGCCACTTTTGTCCCGCCGCCCGCACTTCGGCCGGCCCGGCGCTCGCC
>JACCRA010000520.1 GCA_013813825.1 Pyrinomonadaceae bacterium
TATCTTCGCGCGTCAAGCCGGGGTAGTTCCGCAAAATGTCCGGCTCGACCCAACCTTGAGCCAGCAACTCAATAATGAATTCCACTGCGAGGCGAGTCCCTTTGATGACCGGCTTTCCGGTCAGAATTTCAGGATCGAGTACGATTCGCTCTTGCCAATCCATAGCTTCCATCCTTCGTTAAAAGGCCGCGATGATCGCTTCGGCGAACTCGGAAGTTTTCGCGGTGCCGCCGATGTCGCGCGTTCTGACTTTGCCCTCGGTGAAGACTTTGAGCATCGCTTGTTCAATCTTCTGGGCAGCGTCGCGCTCGCCGAGGTGGCGGAGCATGAGGAGGCCGGATTGGAGGAGCGCGGTCGGGTTGGCGACGCCTTGCCCGGCAATGTCGGGGGCGGAGCCGTGGACGGCCTCGAAGACCGCGCCGAGTTCGCCGATGTTCGCGCCGGGGACCAAGCCTAATCCACCAATCAGTCCCGCGCACAAATCGGATACGATGTCGCCGTAAAGGTTTTCCAAGAGCATGATGTCGAACTGTTCGGGGCGCATCACGAGTTGCATACAGGCGTTGTCCACGATCTTGTCGTCGGCCTCGATTTCCGGGAAGTCTTTCGCCACTTTGTAAAAGCATTCGAGGAAAAGGCCGTCGGAGAGTTTCATGATGTTGGCTTTGTGGATGGCGGTCACTTTTTTGCGCCCCTCGCGGCGGGCGTATTCGAGGGCGTAGCGGGCGATGCGCGTCGAGGCTTTCTCCGTGATGATCTTAATGCTTTCGACGACGCCGGGCACAACGACATGCTCGATGCCAGAGTAGAGATCTTCCGTATTTTCGCGCACCACGACGAGATCGAGTTCCGGGTAGCGCGAAGGCACGTTGGGGAGCGCCCGCACCGGCCGCAAGTTCGCATAGAGATCGAGCGTCTTCCGCAAGCCGACGTTGACCGACGTGAAGCCCTTGCCAACCGGCGTCGTGATTGGTCCCTTGAGCGCGACCTTATTGCGCTTGATGGACGCGAGCAACTCCGCGGGCAGCGTGTCGCCAAACTTTTCGAGCGCTTGCGCGCCCGCGTAATGCGTCTCCCACGCCACTTCGACGCCCGCCGCCTCAATGATCCGCACGACCGCCGCCGCCACTTCCGGCCCGATCCCGTCGCCCGGAATCAGTGTGATAGTATGTTTAGCCATCAGCTTTCAGCTCTCAGCTTTCAGCAAAATTTTGATGAATTACTCTTGCTTGACAGTATCGTTGAAGAGGAGACGGGTTTCAACTGCCAACGGTGCTCGTTCGTCGGAGACGAGGGCTGATGGCTGAGAGATGATGGCTGAGAGCTTTGTGATGGCAATGAGAAACAAGTGCGAGTCGGACAGGAAGTGTGACGCTGTTGTCATCGGCGGCGGCGTGATCGGGCTGGCGGCGGCGCGCGAGTTGGGGCGTGGTGGTCTGCGCGTGACGGTGTTGGAGCGCGGCGGACAGCGCCACGGCGCGGCGTCGCCGGCCGCCGCCGGGATGCTGGCGCCGCAGGCGGAGGCGAACGAAGCCGACGATTTTTTCCGCCTCCAATGCGCCGGGCGCGACGCTTATCCGGCCTTCGCCGGCGAGTTGCACGCGGAGACCGGCATCGACATCGAGTTAGACCAGACCGGCACGCTCTATGTTGCGTTGACGGAAGAGGACGAAATGGAGTTGACGCGCCGCCACATCTGGCAGACGCAGGCCGGACTGACGGTCGAGCGTTTGACGGGTGCGGAAGCGCGGAGGATAGAGCCGGCTCTCTCGCCGCGCGTGCGGATGGCGCTCAGGTTTGCGACGGACTGGCAAGTTGAGAATCGCCGCCTCGTCCACGCGTTGACGGCTGCGGTGAAGTTTTACGGCGGCACGGTGTGGGAGGGTGTCGCCGCCACGAGGTTGCGTTTGGAGCGCGGGCGCGTGGCGGGCGTCGAGACAGAGCGCGGTATCTTGAGCGCGCCAATTATCGTGCTTGCCGCCGGCGCATGGACATCGCTTTTGCCGTTTGCCACAGCAGGCGGCGAGAGCAGCGCCCATCACGCACCGGGAGAAGATGTTGAGATGCCGGAGCACCCGCGCGTTGAACCCGTGCGCGGCCAAATGCTTTGCTTCCGCAGTTCGCTCCCCACTTCTCCCCAGCCGCCGTTGGCGAGCGGTCATGTCATTTATTCGCCGAGAGGTTATTTAGTGCCGCGCCGCGATGGCCGACTGCTGGCCGGCGCGACGACCGAGCGCGTCGGCTTCGATCCGTCAGTCACCGCTGCCGGCCGCGACACATTGACCGCGCACGCCATCGAGATCGCGCCCGCCGTCATCAGCGAACTGCCGCTCGTCGAAGCGTGGGCGGGATTGCGTCCCCGCGCGGCGGACGAGCGACCTGTCATCGGCGCGTCCCTCGCCGTCCCGAATCTGTTTTATGCCACCGGCCACTATCGCAACGGTATCCTGCTCGCACCGCTCACGGCCACGCTCATCGCCGAGATCATTATTGCCGGCCGCGTGCCGCCGCTCGCCGCGCCCTTCACACCCGCGCGCCTCGGCCGCGCCGCCGCTTGCGCCGGCTCGTTAAGCCATGCTGGAAGTTTTTAGTTGAGTGCTCCGGGAGTTTAATTCGCATGGATGGTTCTTACTTTTTTCGATTGATGCGGGTGTGCGGGTTCGTGCTATTGCCGTTGCTCATCAGTGGCGGCGGCGTGGCGCAGCCCGCCGCGACGGGAGTTGCGTCTTCGGCATCAGCGGCGACGGCGGACAATGTTTCAGCCCGCGCTCTCCACGCGGAGGCGGCGGGTTACGCGCGCCTGAAGTACGACGAGTTCAAGCGCGCCGGGGTGGCTTACGATCCGCGTCTGGTCCAGCGTGTGGAGCAGGAGCAACGCGAGTTGGCCGCCGCGTTGGCCGCGCGGTTAAGTAAACGCAAGGGGCTCGCGGGCGAGGAGTTGTATTATCTCGGCCAACTACAATACCTCGCTGCTCAATCGGCGGCGGCTGTCGAGACGATGCGCCGCTTCCTGCGTGAACTGCCGGCGCAACAGCAACTCGAAGCGCGCGAACAAGCGCGGACGGCGCGCTTCGTCATCGCGCTACACACGGCCACAAGCGGCGCTCTCGAAGAAGCCGAACTGGCCCTCGCTGATTACCTTTCACACGCGGCGGAAGCGCCCGCCTCCGCTTCGGCCCCGCGCGAGCGCTATCTCGTGGAGACGGCGCTCAGCGACGCTTACCGGCAGCGCCGCCAGCAGCCGGAGCGGGTGATCGTCCACGCCCGCGCGGCCTTCGATGCCGCCCGTCAACTTGTCGCCACGACGCCGGCGATTGTTGACATGGCGGCGCGCGACGAAATGCTGCTGCGCGCCGCCGCGTCGCTCTCCGACGCCAATCTCGAACTGAAGCGCACGGGCGAGGCCATCGCCGCGCTGCAAGATTTGCGAAAGTTAAGCGTCCATCTAACATCCGCCGATCTCTACCGCCGCGCGTCGATTCTGTTGGAGCGCATTGTGCCGGCCGTCGGGCTGATGACCGTGCCAAATGACCCGCTCTTCGCCGCCACGCACCTCGCGCCTGAGATTAAAGCTGAGGACTGGCTCGGACTAAAACCGACGACGCTCGCTGCTTTGCGCGGGCGCGTCGTGTTGCTCGACTTCTGGGCCATCGACTGCGCGCCGTGCCGTGCGGCATTGCCGCACATGAAGTCGTGGCAGGAGCAGTACGGCAAGAAGGGGCTGACCATCATCGCCTTGACGCATTACGGCAGCGAGCGCACCGCGCCGGAGCAGTTCTCCGAGTTGAAACAGTTTCGCCGCGCATGGCGGCTGCCCTTCGGCTTCGCCGTCGCCGCCATCGCCGACACGGCACGCGATTATCGCGTCAACACCATTCCAACCGCCGTACTGATCGACCGTCGCGGCGTCGCTCGCTATTTAAGCGTCGGCGCGAAAGAGACGGACATCGCGGAACTGGAACAGATGATCGAACGACTGATTAACGAACCGGCGAATTAGTGGCGCGGATGTCGGGCCCCATAGTTTTTCGGTTCGATGCGGTCCAATTTGAAATCTCAAATTTGAATTTTGAAATCGCGTGAGTTTCGATCTCAAATTTGAATTTTGAGATTTGAGATCACGGAGAGCAGGGTTTGAAGTTAGCGAGATGTGTGATGAGAAAGTTTAATTTTTTAATCTCCGCGCTGCTGTTCGGCGTCCTCGCTTTTTCGACGTCGTTGATAGTTGCGCACGCGCAGTCGGGCGCGGTGCGGAAGGGGGGAGGCACTTCCAATCCGACGCCGGTGTTGTCGCCTTCGACGACGCCGGGCGATAACGCGGCGGCGCTCTACGAAGACGCGGCGGGCTATGCCGACCGGAAGTTCGCGGAGTTTGAACGCGACCGCGTGCCTTTCAGCCAGCGACTCGCGGACGAAACGCGGCAGCAGCAGCGCGAACTGGCGGCGCGCCACGCCGCGCAACTGGCCGCGCGACCGCAGCCACTCGCGGGTACTGATCTGTACTACCTCGGCCTGCTCCAACACCTCGCGGGACAAGCATCGCAGGCTGTCGCTCCTTTGCGCCGCTTTCTCGGCGAAGGCGCGGGCACGCCGGAGTTCTTGCAGACCGCGCGGCGGACGCTGACGTTGAGCGCCGCCGCCGCGCAGCGTTTCGACGAGGCCGAGGCCGCGCTCAGGGATTACGCCGGCCACGATCCGAAAAAGCACGCCGAGATGTTTCAGTTGCGGAGCGTCGTGGCCGCCGCCTACTTCAAAGCCGGGAAGCTGGAACAGGCCGCCGCGCACGCCCGCGAGACGTTTCAATCGGCACAATTTGCGGCGGAGGACCAAGCGAGCAGTTCGGAAAAGCGCGCGCAGATGATCGCCGTCTCCGGCGCTTTCCTCGCCGAAGTCTATCTCAAGTTGAAGCGCGAGCCGGATGCCGTCCGCACGGCGGAAGAGATGCTGCGGCTCGGCCTCTCGCTGCCGTCGGCGCAACTCCACACACAGGCGCTGGCGCTGCTCGCGGAGAACGGGCGCGGGGATTATCCGTTCGGGCGCGCCGTGGACGAATCGGCCGCTCACGCCGAAACCGCGCCGGAAATCGAAGTGGCACAGTGGATCGATCAGCGGCCGGTGCGGCTCTCGGATTTGCGCGGGCGCGTCGTCCTGCTCGACTTTTGGGCGACGTGGTGCGGCCCCTGCCGCGTCACGATGCCGCGGCTCAAAACGCTGCATGAGCAGTATCGCAATCGCGGGTTAACGGTGGTCGGCCTGACGCACCTCGACGGCCGCACCGGCGGCGCGACGCCCGCCGAAGACTTGGCGATCCTCAAAGACTTTAAGCGGCGACTGCGACTGCCTTACGCTTTCGCCATCGCCACCGACGCCGCGAACGACCGTCGTTATGGCGTGCGCCACATCCCAACCGCCTTCCTGATCGACCGCCGCGGCCGTGTCCGTTACATCACCGTTGGGGCCGGCGACGACACGCACGCGGCGCTCACCAAAGTTATCGAGAGACTGTTGGCGGAATAAACTTGAAACCATCTTTCGAGACTTCGAGACGGGGTGGCGAGTTTCAAGAAAGTTTACGAAACCCAAAACACGCAAGTTGAAACCAGAGACCGAAGTGATGGGACGTTTCATCTATCGCGCGCATATCTGGCTGGGCGTCGTGGTGGCGGTGCCGGTGCTGGCGTGGGCGACGAGCGGGCTGCTGTACGCATGGCCGGGTGCGGTCGAGGGCGGGAAGATCGAAGTGATCGACGCGGCGCGAGTGCGCGTCTCCCCGACGGAGGCCGTCAGGCGGGCGCACGAGTTCGCGGGCCGGCAGTTGCCGACGACGGCGCTGACTCTCCTGACGCGCGACGGTCGCCCCGTCTATCAAGCCGTCGGCGGCATGGGCGCGGACTCGCTCCTGATCGACGCCGAGACGGGAGCAGTCATCCGGACGCCGCCTCCAAGCGTGCTGACGCGCTATTTCCGGCAGGCGCATTTCTACTACTTCGCCGGCTCGTGGCAAGTCGCGCTGCTGATTTTGTTGGCCGCTCTGGCAAGCCTTTCGGCGCTGACTGGCATCTACCTCAACGTCAAATGGTGGACGCAAAAAAGGTAGCCATCATTATTTACATTGCGCCGCGCGACGGTTGGGAGCGAACATCGATTTTTATCACATGTCCGGCGCGCGAAGGTTTCTGATCACCTTCGCCGTCAGTTACAATTTGTCCCTCCCCCGTTAATGCCAGTCAGGAGAAATTTCATCATGAAGAGACTGCTATTTGTCGTCATCCTCGCATTGCTATCTTTCACCGCCGCCGTGGCGCAGGGCGGGCACGAGTATGCCCCGCTCAAAGAGGAGACGATTAACTATAAAGACTGGACGTTTAAGAACGTGAAAGGCGACGCGCCGCTCAATTTGCGACAATGGGCGCAAGGGAAGAAGCTAGTGCTAGTCGCTTACTTTGCACCGTGGTGCGTCAATTGGAAGATGGAAGCTCCGGTCGTCGCGCGACTCTACGACAAGTACAAGGCGCACGGCTTCGATGTCGTCGCCGTCAACAACTACGGAACGGCGGACGAGCAGGCGGCCTGCTTCGGCGAACAGGGCGCGCCCTATACGGTCGTCGTCGAGTCGGACGCGCGCGCCGACCGCGACAAGACGGCGCACTACGGCTACCGCCAGTTGACCGGCGACACACGCAAATGGGGATCGCCCTACAACATTTTCTTGGTCCCCTCGAAGCTCAACCAAAAGGGCGATGTCTTGACGGAGAAGGCTTGGGTTGTCGGCGGCGAGTTGATCGAGCAGGATGTCGAGCAATTCATCCGCGCGCAATTGGGCTTGAGCGCGGAGACGAAAGACGCGGCGGTTGAGAAGAAGCCATAAACCGTCAGTGGTCATCAATCAGCGGCCAGCGAGTTTGCTTGCGATGAAGGCCGGCGCGCACCCGGAAGGTGTTTCGCGCCGGCCTTTTTGCGCTTGAAGCGGCATTCACGCTGATGTCAGTTCCAAAGAAAGCAAAGAGGATTTCACCACAGAGGAAGAAATGATGAATGATGAATGATAAATGATGAATGAACAACAAGGGCTTTCTGCCTTTCTGCCTGTCATTCATCATTTATCATTTCGCATTCATCATTTTCTTTCCCCGGCATCAGGCGCTGTAGTCGCCCGCGATGACGATGGTGAGATGGTCGGGGCGGAAGTATTTGCGGATCGCATGGTTGACTTCGGCGCGCGTCACGTTCTGGATCAGTTGCGGGTAGCAATCGAGGTAGTCGCGGCCGAGGCCGTAAAATTCGGCGTTCCAGAGAGCGCGGGCGAGGCCGGCGTTGGTTGAGAGCGAGACTTTGAACGAGCCGATGGCGGCCGATTTCTCGTCGGCCAGTTCTTCCTCGCGGACGCCGTGCTCAACGTAATCGCGCAGCACCGTGAGCGCCGAAGTGATCGCCCGTTCGACGTTGTGCGGGTTGACCGAGACGGCGACGTACCACGGGCCGGCGGCCAAACTCGGCGCGCGGAAGCGCGAGCCAATGCCGTAGGTCAAGCCTTCCGCGTCGCGCACTTGGAGGCCGAGGCGCGAGGAGAGCGTCGATTCGCCGAGGGCGCTGTTGGCGAGCACGGCCGCGTAGTAATCGTCCGCCGCGCGCCGCAGGGGGGCTGCTGTTCCCAGCAGAATGTCCACGCTCGCCTTGTCTTTCAAGACGACGACTTCACGCCGCGTCCCGCTAGCCGGCGCGGGATCGGCGACTTCTATTTCCAAAGCAGTGGAACTAGTAAAGCCGGCGAACGAGTCCTCGAAGAGTTGCCGCACATCCTCGCCGCCGTCGCCGCCCACGTCGCCGGCGAGGGAGACAACGAGCGCGCGCCCGCCATAATGCCGCTCGTGGAAGTCGCGCACGTCCGCGACGGTGATCGACTCGATGCTCGCGATCAATTCTTCGCCGGACGAAAGGCGGAAGGGGTTCGGCGGCTCGAAGACGAGTTGTGAGAATCTCTCATAGGCGCGGAAGCGCGTGTTGGCTTGCTGCTCGCGGATCGCGGCGACGGTCTGTTGCTTCAATTTCTCCAACTCTTCAGCCGAGAACGACGGCTCGCGCAACTCTTCGGCCAGCGTCGAGAGCAGCAGGCGTAAATCTTTCGCCAACGCGCGCCCGGTGATATTGACGGCGAACACGTCGGCGGAGAAATCGAGTTCCGCGCCGACTTGTTCGAGGTCGCCGGCGAGTTGGAGTTTGTCGCGCCGGAGAGTGCCGCGCTCCAACATCTCGGCGGTCAGGGCGGCAAGGCCGGGACGCTCGCGCGGCTCGAAGTAAGAGCCGGCGCGCAAGGAAGCGCACAAGGCGACAATCGGGGTGGCGCGATTTTCCAGCGCGAGCAGAGTGGCTCCGTTTCCGAGTTGCGTGCGCGCGACGCGCGACGCGAAGTTCGAGCGTCCCCCGGCGCTCTCAGGCGTGTTTGGCGCGGCGGCGTCAGAAGATTTGTCGCCGTGGGCGCGCTCGATAATCTGCTCGTCTGCCGTCGCAACACCAGCAGGTGCGTCCGGTTCGGAATTTAGCGGTGGCCTGCCGCCGCCGCCGCCGCGCGTCGCTTCGTCACGCTGCCGCTTCAACTGCCCTCTGCCCGGTTCGCCGGCCAGACGAGTTTCGGGATCGCGGTAAAACTTAAAGTGATGTGGGACCAACGCGTGTGTTTCATGGAGCGAGAGTTGCCCGTGAGCCGATGCTGCCGCCGGGTGGGCAGAGTCCAGCCCCGCTCCTCCAATTCCTTCGGACGCCTCGCGCATCGCGCTCGCTTGCTCTTGAGAAGAAGACTCATCGCCGTCTCTCTCTGTCTGCTCGTCGTTGGCCTCCTTCGGAATAAAGTGGCCGATGGTGCGATTGTCTTCGGTGAAATAGCGGGCGGCCACCCGTCGCACATCAAGCGGCGTCACGCGCTCGATGTTGGCGGCGTAGTCTTGATAGAAACGCCAGTCGGCGACGGCCTCGGCCTCGGAGATTTGCGCGGCGACGTTGAACGTGCCGTCGCGGTGATAGGCCACCTGCGCGACAATCTGCTGCCGCGCCCGCTCGACTTCCGTTTCCGTCAAACCTTCGCCGGCGACGCGCCGCAACTCACTTAAAATCACGCGCTCGACTTCAGCCGGCTCGACGCCGGGGCGCACTGTCGCATAGACGTTGAAGAGGCCGGGATCGCGGAACTGATCACAGTTGGTGTTGACGATGACGGCCAGTTGCCGCTCGACCAGCGCCTGATACAAGCGACTGGTGACGCCGCTCGACAGCGCCGCCGACAGCACGACGAGCGGGTAAATGTCATTCGTGGCGGCGGCAGCAGACGGCGGCGCGGCGGCGCGGCTGGCGAGTTCCGCGTTCGATAAGACTGTCAACTGTCCGAGCACGGCGGGCGTGTGGAAAGCGAGCTGAACCAGCGCCAGTTCACCGGCGCGGCGGATCGTCACACGACGCTCGCCTTGCTGCTGCGGCTCGTCGGTATAAACCTCAGGGACGGGCGCATCCGTCGCCGGGTGCGCGCCGAAATGTTCGGCGACGAGCGCCAGCGCGTGTTCCTCCGCAAAATCGCCGACCACGATCAAGGTCGCGTTGTTCGGGTGATAAAAAGTGTCGTAGAAAGTTTTGAGGCGCGCGGTCGGCACGTTTTCCACGTCGGCGCGCCAACCGATGGTCGGATGATGATATGGATGCTCGCGGAAAGCCGTGGCATACACCGCCTCGTCGAGCACCAGCAGCGGCTCGTTCTGCCCCATCTCCAACTCGTTGCGAACGACGGTCATCTCGGACTGCCGATCCTCGTCGGCGATGAAAGAGTTTCGCATTCGGTCGGCTTCGAGTCGGATGGCGAGTTCCAGTTGATCGCTCGGCACGGTCTCGTAATAGTTGGTGCGGTCGTACCACGTCGTCGCGTTAAAGTCGGCCCCGATCTTTTGCAACGTCGCGGCGATCTGTGTATTCCGCGTCTTGTTGAAAGTCGGCGTCCCCTTGAATAGCAAATGTTCCAAGAGGTGCGTCGAGCCGGTGTAGCCCACCGCTTCGTTGCGCGAGCCGACGCGGTACAGCACGCACACCGTCACCACCGGCGCGACCCGGTTCTCAACCAGCAGCACCTTCAGCCCATTCGCTTTAAGGCGATACTCGCGGATGCCGCCCGCTTCCGCCGTCAACTTAACTTCGTTCCGCAAATTTTATACCTCTTCGTTTTAGGGTAGTTGCGACATCGGGGAAATGAGACCGCAAGGCGCGACCGTCAGT